>JAQGMY010000344.1 GCA_028292105.1 Ramlibacter sp. | reverse complement strand
GCATCGGCGGCCGCCACGGCCTGGGCATGAGCGACCAGATCGAGAACCGCATCATCGAGGCCAAGAGCCGCGGCATCTACGAGGCCCCGGGCCTGGCGCTGCTGTTCATCGCCTACGAGCGGCTGGTGACCGGCATCCACAACGAAGACACGATCGAGCAATACCGCGACAACGGCCGCCGCCTCGGCCGGTTGCTGTACCAGGGCCGCTGGTTCGACCCGCAGGCCATCATGCTGCGCGAGACGGCGCAGCGCTGGGTCGCCCGTGCGGTCACCGGCGAAGTGACGCTGGAACTGCGGCGTGGCAACGATTACACCTTGCTGAACACCGAGTCGCCCAACCTGACCTACCACCCCGAACGCCTGACGATGGAAAAGGGCGAGTCGGCCTTTTCGCCGCGTGACCGGATCGGCCAGCTGACCATGCGCAACCTGGACATCACGGATACGCGCGACAAGCTGGGGATCTACAGCCGCACGGGGCTGCTGAAGTCGGACGGGGATGCGCCGCTGCCTTCTCTGGGCAAGGATTGAACCTCGGGGCGGGGGAGGTGCGCAGCAAGCTGCACACCCTACGCGCAACGGGCGAACGGGCGAAAACGGGCGAACCGGGTAACCCGCAAACCGGGTAACGGGCACCCGTAGGGTGTGCAAGCTCCGCTTGCGCACCACGCAGCCTCCCCACTCCAGGCCGACCGTGCAGGACGACGACCGCCATCGAAGTAGGCCGCCACGCCTGCAGGAGGCAATTGGTAATCGTCTTTGCACGCCGTTCGCTTGAGCAGCGGCGCCGCCGGCCCAAGATGGGGGAAGCAAGGAGATCCACCATGAAAACTCGCAGCCTCGGCAGCCTCGTGCTGCTGTCCACCCTGGCCCTCGGCTCGGTCGCCGCCTTCGCGGAAGCATCGCAGGTCGAGGACCCGCTGCAGCGCCAGATCGAGCGCTGGGGGGCCAACAACCCCGGTGACGCCTACACCGCGCACCAGGCCGCCAACCAGGGCAACGGCTGGGCCAACGGCTACCGGGCGCCGCAGCAGTATTCCCCAGGCGAGCGGGCATCGCGCAGGCTGGACAACCCGCCTCGCGGTTACCACTGGGTGCGCAGCGGTGACGGCTACGTGCTGGAACGGGAACGCAACCGCTGGCGCTGACCGTGACATCGGCGCTGCGCATGTAAATAAATACCTGCGCTTCGCACCTCCAGGGGGGTGACTGTTGTTTATCTGCCGCGCGACGTAACACGCCTTGATCGGCCAATCTACGGTCGGGCAAAATTCCCCCGCCAGATGGTCGGTTCGGGTCGGCCGATTCCTCCGGCGGCGCGCCAGCCCAGCTGGTGCGCCGGCAACAGTCCAACTAAAACTCCTGGAGGAAGATCTCATGCGCTTTTCCGTCAAATTCGCCGCCCTGGTGATCGCCACCGCCGCCCTGGCTGGCTGCAACACCATGCCCATCCAGAACGTCAGCGATGCCCCGGTCACCACCGCGACGGGCAAGCAGCTGTCGAACACCCAGGTCCGCGAGGCCATCGTGCGCGCCGGCGCGTCCCTCGGCTGGGTGATGAAGGAAGAAGTTCCCGGCACGCTGGTGGGCACGCTGCAACTGCGCGGCCACTCGGCAGTCGTCGCGATCCCGTACACGCCGCGGACGTACAGCATCCAGTACCGCTCCAGCATGAACCTGGAAGAACGCGGCGGCACGATCCACAAGAACTACAACGGCTGGATCCAGAACCTCACGCGCGGCATCAACGCGCAACTCGCCGCGTCATGACAGCAGTTTCCCTCGGCGATCGCACGGCGATCGGGGCGAGAGAGCTCGCCGTGCTGCTGGTCGAGGGACTCCACCTCGAAGGCGTCGACCCCAGCCAGGTCGACCTGAAGGCGCCGCTGTTCGGTGGCGGCCTCGACCTCGACTCGCTGGACCTGCTGGAGATCTCCCTGATCATCCAGCAGCGTTACGGCGTCAAGCTGATGGCGGACAACCCGGACAACGACGCCATCTTCGGCTCGCTGGAAAGCCTGGCCGCCTACATCGGGACCGCTCGGGCGCAGGCCTGAGCGGGGAGGCACGGCGCGTGGCGATCGATGCAGCCATCGCGTGGCGCGCCCTTTCCTTCCTGATGCTCGGCTGGCTGGCCTTGTTCTTCGGCCGCACCTTGCGGCCCGGCCAGGAAGCGCTCATCACGCGCATCGCCCGCGTCAGTGAACCGGCGTTGCCGGCCGACCTGGTGCGCTACACGCGCCGCCTCACCGCCATCTGGGCCGCCTACTTCGTGCTCGCCGCCGTGATCGGCCTGGCCGCAGCGCCGTCCCCCTGGACCGGGCTGCTGGTCTGGGCCGGCACCGCGGCGCTCTTTCTCGGCGAACACTGGCTGCGGCCCCTGCTCTTTCCCGGCCACTGCTTTCCCGGCCTGCGCCAGCAGGTGAAGGACACGTTGCACGTCTGGCGCCCGGTGCGGCAGAACGGCGACTGAGGCCATGGCCATGACGATCTCGGCGCTGCCGGCCCCCTCGCTCCTGCCAAGCCCGGCGGTGATCGGCGGTGCGCGCGACTGGACCTGGCACGAGATCCACGCCGCCGCCCGGGAACTGGCCGGCCGCCTGGATCCGGACAGCCCGGTGTGCAACCTGTGCGCCAGCCGCGCGGGCTTCCTCATCACCTGGCTGGCGGCGCTGCGCCGCGGCTGCCTGCAATTGCTGCCGCCTTCCGGCGGCCCGGCCGACCTCGTCTCGCTGCTCGATGGAACCCCCGGCGCGCTGGTGATCGTGGACGACGAAACGCTGCTGCAGCCTTTCGCCGGCACCCGCGCGCGCGGGCTCGTCTACCTGCCGCAAGTGCCGCGGACGCTGCCGCCGGCCTCCGAGCTGGACTGGGCGCCCGATCCGGAGCTGACCTGCGTTTGCCTCTACACGTCCGGCACCACCGGCGCGCCGCAGCCGCAGTCCAAGACCTGGGGCCAGCTGACCCAGGGCGCGCGCGCCCTGGCGGCCCGGCTGGACCTGGTGGTGGAAGGCGGCCTGGCGAGCCTGCGCGCGCTGGTGTGCAGCGTGCCGCCGCAACACATGTTCGGCTTCGAGACGTCGGTGCTGCTGCCGCTGGTCACCGGGCTGGCCGTGCTCGATCGCAAGCCGCTGCTGCCGTTCGACGTGCGGGTGGCCCTGGAGCAATGCCGCGGACCGGCCGCCTGGATCGCGACGCCGCTGCACCTGCGGGCGCTGGCGCGCAGCGGTGAAGTGCTGTCGCATTGCCGCTTCACGCTGGTCTCGACCATGCCGCTGGCCCCCGCGCTCGCGGCACAGGTCGAGTCGCTGGCCAGCGCCCCGGTGATGGAGATCTTCGGCTCCACCGAGACCGGCGTGATCGCCACGCGGCGCACCGCGCTCGAAAGCAGCTGGCTGCCGATCGGCGACGTCAGGCTGCAGCACGGCGTCGGCGAGACGCTCGCCTTCGGCGCGCACTTTCCCTCGCCGCATACGCTGGCCGACCTGGTGGAGCTCGCCGGCGATGGCCGCTTCACCTTGCTCGGCCGGCACGCGGACATGGTCAAGATCGGCGGCCGGCGCGCGTCGCTGGCCGGGCTCAACCTGCTGCTGCAGGACCTGCCGGGACTGCAGGACGGCGTGTTCTACCTGCCGCCCACCGATTCACCGACCGAGCGCCTGGTGTTCATGCACGCCGGCCCGCTGGACCGCGCCGCCGCGGAACGCTGGCTGCGCGAGCGCATGGACGGCGTGTTCCTGCCGCGGGCCTGGGTACAGCTGGAGCGCTTGCCGCGCGACGCCAACGGCAAGCTGCCGCGCGCCGCCCTCGACGCGCTCCATGCAGCGCAGCGCGCGTCGGCGACACCGCAGGACACCACCTGCGCCGATCACCACTTCCGCATCGCGGCCAGCCATCCATCGCTGCCCGGGCACTTCCCGGGGCGGCCTGTCGTGCCGGGCGTGCTGATCCTGGACCACGTGATCGAAAGCCTGCGCGAGCGCACCGGCCGCGACGTCACCCGCATGCCGCGGGTGAAGTTCTCCTCGCCGCTGCTGGCCGAAGAGGCGGCGCTGGTGCAGTTCACGCGCCGCGAAGCGTCGCTGTCGTTCCGGGTGAGTGCCCTGCGCGGCGGGGTACAACAGGTGATCGCCGAAGGCAGCCTGGTGCTGGGCCCGGTGCTGGCGGAGGCCGCCACGTGAGCGCCTGGACCGTCAAGGCGGAGCGCGGCAGCGCCTGGCTGATCACGCTCATCGTCTGGCTGGCGCGGACCTGCGGGCGTTCGCTGTGCCGCGGGCTGCTGCTTCCGATCACCTTCTACTTCGTCGCCACCGACGCCGTGGCGCGGCGCGCTTCGGCCGACTTCCTGCAGGCCGTGCACGGCCGGCCGGCCGGCTGGCCGGAGGTGTTCCGCCACGTCTACACCTTCGCCACCACGCTGCTGGACCGGATCTACATGGCCTCTGGCGAGTTCGGCCGCTTCGAGGTCCAGATCGTCGGCCTGCCCGTGGTCGACCGCGTGCTGGCGCAAGGCAAGGGCTGCGTGCTGCTGGGATCGCACCTGGGAAGCTTCGACCTGATGATGCTGGCGCACCGCTCCATGGACGGCCGGCCGATCAGCATCATGATGCGGCAGGACCCGCGGGCGCGGCTGCGCCGCATCGCCGGCATCGAAGACGGGCCGGCGCTGATCCAGACCGGCCGGCCGGACAGCTACCTCAAGGCCAACGCGGCGCTGGAGCGCGGCGAGATCGTCGCCTTGCTGGCGGATCGCGTGGACGGTGCCGGCGCTTCGCTGGCCACCGGCTTCTTCGGGCGGCCGGCCCCCTTTCCGGTGGCGCCGCATGTGCTGGCGGCCCGCAGCACCGCGCCGGTGGTCATGTGCTTCGGCCTGCATGAGGGCCGCAATCGCTACCGCATCGAGTTCGTCGAGTTCGGCGCCACCGCCGCGCGCGACTGCCGCGGCCACGGCTTCCAGCCGCTGGTGGATCGTTACGCCGCGCTGCTGGAAAGCTTCGCGCGGCGCTATCCGCTCAACTGGTTCAACTTCTATCCGTTCTGGACCGACGAAGGAACCGCGGCATGAACCCGCTGCTGTATCGCGCGCGGCTGGCCGCCGTCATCGCCCTGGCTGCTGCCGCCGGCCTGGCGCACGCGCTGACCTTGCCGCAGCTGCAGTCCTTGCTGCAGGCGACCGCCATTCCGGACGCGCAGTACGTCGAAACGCGCGAGTCGCCCTGGCTGTCCGCGCCGGTCACCACCCGCGGCACCCTGCACGTCACGCCGCTGGCGCTGGAAAAGCGCGTCGAATCGCCGCGCCAGGAAACCTGGCGCATGTCGGGCGACCGGCTCGAATGGAAAGGCCCGGGCGGCGCCGGCGCCCGGCAGATCCTCTTCACCCAGGCACCGGCGCTGCAGGCGCTGGCCGATGTCACCCGCCGCGCCGTCTCCGGCGACGTGGTCGCCCTCGAACGCGATTTCCGCATCGTCGTCACCGGCGATGAAAACGTCTGGTCGGCACAGCTCCAACCGCGCACCGCCCTGCTCTCACGGCAACTCGACACCGTCGAACTGCAAGGCACGGGCGGTCGCCTGCGCGTGCTGATCGTGACCGAGCGCCAGGGCGAACGCACCACCACCCGAATCCTGCCCTGAGGCCCAACACACCCGCCATGCCCCTGTACGACAAGGATCCCCTCACTGCCATGGAGGCCGTCACCGCGGCCCAGTGGCTGGCCTTCGCGCCGTTCGCCTTCCAGGCGACGGCCGCCATGCGCGACCGCGGCGTGCTCGCTGCCCTGGCCAAAGCCGGCCCGGAAGGTTGCACGCTCGAAGAAGTCCAGCAGTCCACCGGGCTGTCGACCTATGCCGCCCGCGTGCTGCTGGAGGCCGGGCTCGGCCTGCACATCGCGTGGCGCGACGAAGGCCGCTTCCGGCTCGGCAAGCTCGGTCGCTTCCTGCTCGAGGACGAGATGACGCGCGTCAACTTCGACTTCACCCGCGACGTCTGCTACCAGGCGGCGGCGCACCTGGACACCTCGCTGCAGGAGGGCCGCCCCGCCGGCCTGCACCAGCTCGGTCCCTGGACGACGCTGTACGAAGGCCTGTCGGAGATGCCGGAGCCGGCCCGCGCCAGCTGGCATGCCTTCGATCATTTCTATTCCGACCGGTCCTTTCCGGCCGTGTGCCAGCAGCTCGCGGCAGCCGCGCCGACACGCCTGCTGGATGTGGGTTGCAACACCGGCAAGTGGGCGCAGTACTGCCTCGAACGCGTGCCTGGCTTGCAGGTGGGCCTGGTCGACCTGCCGCCGCAGCTGGTGCGGGCGCGGGCCCGGCTGGAAAGCGCGGGCCTGGCGGATCGCGCAAGTTCGCATCCGACCGACCTGCTCGACGACCAGGCGCCGCTGCCCACCGGCTACGACCTGATCTGGATGAGCCAGTTCCTCGACTGCTTCTCCGAGGACCAGGTCGTTTCCATCCTGCGCAAGGCCGCCGCGGCCCTGCCGCCCAACGGGCGCATCTGGATCATGGAGCTGTTCTGGGACCGGCAACGCTTCGAAGCGGCGGCCTTCAGCCTGCAGCAGATCTCGCTGTATTTCAGTTGCGTGGCCAACGGCAACAGCCAGATGTACGACTCCGCGGTGTTCCTCGCGCTGGTCGAAAGGGCGGGCCTCACGATCACGCGCCAGACCGATGGCATCGGCGGCTACCACACCCTGCTCGAATGCCGCCCGGCATCCTGAGCCCCTGACGGAAATCTCGTGCTCGGAATCTCGGCGACCACCGTAGTTCACCCCGCCGGCCATGGCGTCGCGTCCCTGTGGGATGCGGTGGCGCAAGGCCGCAGCGGGCTGCGCGCCAACGACCTGGCCTGGTGCGACCTGCCGTGCTGGATAGGCACCGTGCCGGGTGCCGACGACGCTGGCCTCGCGGCGCACCTGCGCGAGTGGGATTGCCGCAACCACCGGCTGGCGTGGCTGGCATTGCAGGACACCGCGTTCCGGAAGGCGGTCGACGCGGCCCGCACGCGCCACGGCGCGCACCGCATCGGCGTCATCCTGGGCACCAGCACCTCCGGCATCGGCAGCACCGAAGCCGCCTACGCGCAGCGCCACGCCAGCGGCCACTGGCCGACCGGATTCGACTACCGGCGCACCCACGCGGTGGACGCCCTCAGCCGCATGGCCGCCGAGACGCTGGGGCTGCAAGGCCCGATGGCGACGGTGTCCACCGCCTGCTCGTCGAGCGCCAAGGTGTTCCTGCTCGCGCAACGCTGGATGGCGGCGGGCGTCGTCGATGCCGCAGTGGTCGGCGGCGCCGACAGCCTGTGCCTGTCGACCCTGTACGGCTTCAACGCGCTGCAGCTCCTGTCGCCCGAGATCTGCCGGCCCTTCGATGCCGCCCGCAAGGGCATCTCGATC
>JAQGMY010000333.1 GCA_028292105.1 Ramlibacter sp. | reverse complement strand
GGTACAGGCCGAATTCATGCACCCGTGCTTCGGTCAGGCGAACGTCCGGGCCGAACACGCCCAGCGACCCGGCCACGCTGCCGTCGCCCGCGAAAAAGGGTGCTGCCACGGCATAGGCGCCCTGGATGAGCTCGTTGTGGCCCATGGCGTAACCGCGCTCGCGCGTCACCGTGAGTTCGCCGCGCAGCCATTCGATGTCGGCCGCTGTGCCGGCTGCGTAAGCCTCCAGCTGCCCGGCCTGCAGCGCCGTGAAGGCCAGGATCGCACGGCCGCTGGCGCCGCGCACCAGCTTTTCGCTGTAGCCGACGCCGCGGCGGAAGCTCAGCGGCTGCGGGCTCTGCAGCTCCGCCAGGCAAAGCCGCATGTCGCCGCGCGGCACGAACAGGGCGACCGTCTCGGAAGTGAAGGACCAGGCCTGCAGCATGAAGGGCCGCGCGACGGCCGTGAGGTCCATGCTGGAGCTCCAGACGTGCGCCAGCCGCGCCACCGACGCACCCAGGCGAAAGCGCTGCGGCTCGCCGGACGACACCACGAAGCCCTTCTTCTCCAGCGTGTGCAGCAGGCGGTAGAGGGTGGGGCGACTGAGACCGACACGCTTGAGGAGGTCGGCCACCAGCAGTTCCTCGTCACCGGGAGCGAAGGCTGCCAGCACGTCCAGCGCGCGCTCAACCGCACGGACGCCGCCGTCGCCTTTGTCGGCGGCTTCGGGTTCGCTCTTTTCGATCTCGGCCGCTGGCACCGGGTAGTCCTCCTGTTGACGAAGCGGCCTGGCGCTGCCAAGAATGGATAAGCCTGTCCGCTTGGTGGACAACAACTATACCCCGCGGGATCTTTCCCCGCCTCCAGGAGATTTCATGTTCCGACGCGCCTTCGTGCGACGCCTGCTCGCCGCCGCGGCTGCAGTTTCCAGCGCTCTCGCAGCACCGGCTGCCTTCGCCCAGGCTTACCCCAGCAAGCCGATCAAACTGATCGTCAGCTTCGCGCCCGGCGGCCTGACCGACGTCATCGCGCGGGCCATGCAGCAGAAGCTGGCCGAGGGCTTCGGCCAGCCGGTGATCATCGAGAACCGCCCCGGCGCCGGCGGCACGCTGGCGGAGGCCCAGCTGGCGCGCTCGCCGGCCGATGGCTACACGTTGCTGATGACGGCCGACAGCGTGCCGGCCAACCCGCACCTGATCCCGAACCTCACCTACGACATGCACAAGGACCTGCTGCCGGTCAGCATCCTCGTGCGCAATCCGCTGGTGCTGCTGGTGAACAACTCGGTGCCCGCCAACACGCTCAAGGAGTTCGTCGACTACGCGCGGACCAACGGCGGGAAGATCAGCTATGCCAGCCCGGGGATAGGCACCAGCAACCACCTGTACTTCGAAGTCTTCAAGGACCTCGCCCACATCGACCTGCCGCACGTGGGCTACAAGGGCGGCGGTCCCGCCATGACCGACCTGATGGGCGGCCACGTGCAGGCGATCCTGATCTCCAGCACGCTGGCGACGCCCCAGGTCACCGCCGGCAAGGTGCGGGCGCTCGCGGTCACGGGCGAGAAGCGGTTCGCGCAGCTGCCCAACGTGCCGACCTTCGCCGAAGCGGGCTTCCCCGACTTCAAGCCGCAGCAGTGGAACGGCCTCTTCGTTCCGGCCGGAACCCCGCCGGCCGTCGTCAGCCGCATCTCCACCGTCTTCGCCAATGCCATGAAGTCACCCGAGGTCGTCGCCCGCCTGCACGAACTCGGAGCCGAACCGGTGATGAGCACCCAGGCCGAACTCGCGAGCCTGCTGCGGCGGGACTACGAGGTCCTCGGCAAGCTGATTCGCGACCGCAACATCAAGGCGCAGTGACGCCATGCCGGTCCAGAACATCCGTGGCGTCAATCTGCACTACGCAGTCAGCGGCGACAGCGGCCCGTGGGTCGCCCTGGTCACGGGCGGCCGGCGCGGCTTCGACGAGTTCCGCTCGTTCGCGCAGAAGCTCGCCGCCAAGGGCTTTCGCGTGCTGCTGCACGACCGCCGCAACACCGGCGCCTCGGACGTGCTGATCGAGGGCGAGCAAGGCGAGGAGGAGATCTGGGCCGACGACCTGGTGCTGCTGCTGGAGCGCCTGGGCGCGACTCCCGCCTTCGTCGGCGGCACATCGTCGGGCGCACGCCTGTCGATGCTGACCTACCTGCGGCACCGGCAGGCGGTTCGCGGCCTGCTGCTGATGCGCGTGACCGGCGGCGCGTTTGCCGCCGGCCGGCTGCCGACCATGTACTACGGCCAGTTCATCGCCGCGGCCAGGCAGGGCGGCATGGCCGCCGTCTGCGCCACCGAGCAGTACCAGGAGCGCATTGCCGCCAATCCCGCCAATCGCGAGCGGCTGATGGCGATGGACCCGCAGAAATACATCGCGGTGATGCAGCACTGGCTCGACATCTTCCTGCGCGGGCCGCGGGCGCCGGTGCTGGGCATGACCGAAGAGGCGATGCGCTCGATCGAGGTGCCGACCATCGTGGTGCCCGGCAACGACAACACGCATGCGTCCGGCAACGGCATCGCGGCGGCCGCCCTGATCCCCGGCAGCGTGCTGTTCCGGCTGCCGATCGAGGACCAGGACGTGCCGTTGCTGCCTTTCGCCGACTGGGCGCCTTACGAGCAGGCGCTGGCCGATGCGCTCGCGGATTTCATGAACGGCGTGCTGGCCGGCCAGCGCTGATTCCCGCTTTTCCCCACGGAGACCCCATGAAGAAATCATTGCGGCTGTTCTGCTCCGGCCTGCTGCTCGCCGCGCTGGCGGCGGTGGCTTCGGCCCAGGGCTATCCCTCCAAGGTCGTGCGCATCATCGAGCCCGCCGGGCCGGGCAGCGCGGTGGACGTGTTCGCGCGCAAGCTCTCGCAGGAACTCAATACCCGCTGGGGCCAGCCCGTGGTGGTGGACAACAAGCCCGGCGGCAACAGCGCCATCGGCGCCCGCGAGGCGGCCCGCGCCGCGCCGGACGGCTACACGCTGTTTCACGCCAACATCAACAACTCCTTGAACGACCTGCTGCTGAACGACGCCTGCTGCCGCTTGAACGAGGCGCTGGTGCCGGTGACCATGCTCACCAGCTCGCCGCTGGTGATGGTGGTGAACCCGTCGCTGGGGCCGAAGACGCTGAAGGACTACCTCGCCTATGCGAGGGGCAATCCCGCCGCGCTGACTTTCGCCTCCGGCGGAACGGGCTCGGTCACCCAGTTGCTGGGCACCAAGATCAACATCAACACCGGCCTGAAAGTGCAGGAGATCCCGTACAAGGCGATCGGCGCCGAGATGCCCGACCTGCTGGCGGGCCATGTGAAGACGGCCTACCTCGCGCCGACCGTGGTGGCGCAGCTGGTGCGCTCCGGCAAGCTGGTGGCGCTGGGCGTCGCCGGCAACCGCCGCATCCCCATCCTGCCCGACGTGCCCACGCTCGCCGAAGCCGGCCTTCCCGGCATCGAGGCGTACGGCTGGAACGGCCTGTTCGTCCCGGCGGGCACCCCCAGGGACGTGATCCAGAAGCTGCAGGCGGACATCAAGGCCGTGATCGAGGGGCAGGCCTTCCAGGCCGATGCGCGCGAGCTCGGCTACGAGCTGGGCGGCGCGAGCCCCGAGGAGTTCTCGGCCTACATCCGGTCCGAGGTCAACAAATGGGGCAGCGTGATCAAGGCTGCCAACATCAAGGCGCAATGAACATGGCCCAACAACCGAGCGTACGGCGCGTCATCACCGGCCACGACGACAACGGCAAGGCGGTGGTGACGATCGACGAGGTCTGCACCGACTTCCAGGAAGGCCGGCCCAACGGCTTCCTGCGCAACATCTGGACCACGGACACCACGCCCGCCGACAACTCCGGGCAGGCGGATGGCGGCGCGCGCCCGGGCCGCTTCACGATGATAGAAAACGGCACCGTGTTCCGCATCCTGCACTTCCTGCCGGGCGTGCAGCAACGGGTGCACCGCACCGATTCGATCGACTACCTCATCGTGATGGCCGGAGAGATCGACATGGAGCTGGACGAAGGCCAGGAAGTGCACCTGAAGACCGGCGACGTGATGGTGCAGCGGGGCACGGTGCACAACTGGGTGAACCGGGGCACCGAGCCTTGCACGATGGCGGTGATCCTGGTGCATGCCAGCCCCGTGCAAGCGGGCGGCAAGACGCTCAACGCCTTCGGCTAGGCTAGCTGCCCCCGATTCGTAGGGTGTGCAAGCTTGCTTGCGCACCATCGCCGCAAGGTGCGCAAGCAAAGCTTGCACACCGTACGAGGCGTCCAGCAGCATCAGCCTTGCGGTCCCAGCAGCGTCGATGCGAGTCCGGCGGCGAGTAGCGCCAGCGCACTGTAGGGCTGGCCCGCAAGCTGTGCCAGTGGCCACACGGAAAGCTGTGCATCCCCGATACTTTGGCGGTGGATGTCAGAGCCCCCAGCAGCGGCGCGCAGGAGCGCACCCCCTATGAATTCAAGCCGCACGAGAGGCCGTTCATGCCGGGGTCACCTGCTACACCCGAGCATCCCACGCCCCGGCGCATCGGCTATTTCCTGATCGGCATCCTGCTCGGCCTGGCGGGCGGCCTCGCCAACGGGCTGCCGCTCGCGAGCATCCAGCAGCTCCAGGGCGCCTTCGGCCTGACCAGCGTCGAGAGCGGCTGGCTGACCGCGGCGTATTCGATGACCAACGTGTGCACCAGCCTGCTGCTGATCAAGTTCCGGCAGCAGTTCGGCGTGGCGATGTTCGCGCGCATCTTCCTGCCGGCCTTCGGCCTCCTCAGCCTGACGCAACTGTTCCTCGGCAGCTACCCGCTCGAGCTGGCGGTGCGCGCGATCGGGGGTGTGGTCGGCAGCGGCCTCACCAGCTTCTGCCTGTTCTACGTGATGCAGGCGCTGCCGGCGAAGGCCCGCCTCGCCGGCATGGTGCTGGGCGTCGGCATCTCGCAGCTGGCGCTGCCGCTGGCGCGCGTGATCTCGCCCTTGCTGCTGGCGCGCGGCGACATCCAGAACCTGTTCGCCTTCGAGCTCGGCCTGAGCCTGCTGGCGCTGGCGGGCGCCGGCCTGCTGCCCTTGCCCCCTTCGGAGACGGTGGACGCGTTCGAGCCCCTGGACCTGCTCACCTTCGTGTTGATGGCGCCGGGCATGGCGCTGCTGTGCGCGGTGCTGGCGCAAGGGCGCACGGTGTGGTGGACCACGCCCTGGCTCGGCTACGCCCTGGCGGGTGCGATCGTGCTGATCGCGGCCGCCATCCTTGTCGAGCACAACCGCGCCAATCCCTTGCTCAACGTGCGCTGGATGACGAGCCTCGACATCGTCCGCTTCGCCGCAGTGGCCGCGACCATGCGGGTGCTGCTGTCCGAGCAGAGTTTCGGCTCGGCCGGGCTGCTGGCCACGCTCGGCATGGGCAACGACCAGCTCGTCGTCTTCTACACGGTGATCACGCTGGCAACACTCGCCGGCCTGGTCGCCAGCCTGCTGTCGCTCAACCCGCAGGACCTGCTGCGCCCGGTGGTGATCTCCACCGGCCTGATCGCGCTGGGCGCATGGATGGATTCGGATGCCAGCAACCTCACGCGGCCGGCGCAGTTGTACATCAGCCAGGCGCTGATCGCCTTCGCCGCCATCTACTTCATGGGCCCCTTGATGATGACCGGCGTGTTCCGCGCGCTCGCCAGGGGGCCGAGCCACATCGTGAGCTTCTCGGCGGTGTTCGGCATCTCGTCGACCCTGGGAGGCCTGGGCGGCGCCGCGTTGCTCGGGTCCTTCCAGGTCGCGCGCGAGCGGATGCACGCCAACGACCTGGTGCAAGGCATCCTCATGACCGACCCGCAGGCAGCCGGCCGCATCAGTGCCTTGTCAGGCGCCTACGGCCGCGTGCTGGCGGACCCGGCGCTGCGCCAGGCCGAAGGCACGCTGCTGCTCGGTCAACAGGTCACGCGCGAGGCCAACATCCTGGCGTTCAACGACGTCTTCCTGACCATCGCCACGCTGGCGGCGATCGCCTTCGTCGTGATCGGCGCGCGCTGGCTCAGCTACCGAATCCGCGGCATCAATCCGCTGGCCGGCGACCTGGCCGCACTGCAGAAAATGAGGGAAGCAAAAAGCAATGGTTGACAAGGAACGCCCGCCGCCGGAAACGACGCCGGCGCCGACGCCGACGCCCCCGGCGTCGCACGAACGCCTGATGGATCCGGTGGAGGTGGAGGAGGAAGCGCCCCAGGCGCCGGCGCGCGGTTGGGCGCCACCCAAGCGCGGCTGGCGCGTCACGCTTCTGATCGTGGTGCTGGCGCTGGCGGGCGCCGGGCTCGTCCTGTATGCCTGGGACCTGCCGCCATTCACGCGGGCGCAGGAGGTCACCGACAACGCCTACGTACGCGGGCAGACCACCATCATCAGCCCCCAGGTGAACGGCTACGTCGTCGAGGTCCTGGTGCAGGACTACCAGCTGGTCAAGCAGGGCCAGGTGCTGGTGCGGATCGACGACCGCATCTATCAGCAGCGGCTGGAGCAGGCGCGGGCCGGGGTTGCCACGCAGGCAGCGAGCCTGGAGAACTGGGCACAGAGCCGGCGCTCCAGCGCGGCGTCGGTCGAGTCGCAGGTGGCCGCCGTGGCCAATGCGGCCGCGCAGGTGACGCGGGCGCGGGCCGACCTGGAACGGATCCAGGAACTGGCGGCGGACCGCTCGGTCTCGCTGCGCGAGCGCGACCAGGCGGTGGCGACATTGCGCCAGGCCGAGGCGGGGCTGCGGCAGGCGGAGGCGCAACGCACCATCGCGCAGGAGCAGGTCCGGACGGTGACCGTCGGCCGCGGTGGACTGCAGGCGGCCGTGGAAAACGCGCAGGCCGCCCAGCACCTGGCGGAGATCGACCTGGCCAACACGATCATCCGGGCGCCGCGCGACGGCACCGTCAGCGACGTCGGCGTGCGGCTGGGCCAGTACGTCACGGCCGGCAGCCAGCTGCTGTTCCTGGTGCCGCACGCGGTCTGGGTGGTGGCGAACTTCAAGGAGTCGCAGACCGCGGGCATGGCGCCGGGGCAGCCGGCCAGCGTCAAGGTCGACGCCCTCGGCGGGCAGGTCTTGCGCGGGCGCGTGGCGCGCCTGGCGCCGGCCGCCGGCAATGAGTTCGCGGTGATCCGGCCGGACAACGCCACCGGCAACTTCGTCAAGGTGCCGCAACGCATCAGCGTGCGCATCGAGCTCGACGCCGACCAGCCCCTGGTGCAGCGGCTGCGGCCCGGCATGTCGGTGGAGGCGCGCGTCGACACCGCGAGCCCGGCCGGGCCATGAAAGTCTTGCTGGTCTTGCTGGCGGCTGCGCTGTCTGCCTGCAGCCATGCCCCGCGCGGTCACGAGGCCCGGGATGAAGCGCGGGTGCCGCTCGCCTGGCGCACCACGCTGGAGCCGCAGGCGCCGCTGCCGCACGACTGGTGGGCCGGCTTCGGCGACCCGGTGCTGACCGGGCTGGTCGAGACGGCGCTCGCGCAGAACCTCGACATCGCCACGGCCATGGCGCGGGTGCGCGAGGCGCGGGCGCAGGAAGCGCAAGCGCGCTCGCAGCTGTTCCCGTCGCTGGATCTGGCGCTGAACGCGCAGCGCGCCCGCACGCTCAGTCCCTTCGGCGAGCCAACGACAACCACCACCCGGCAACCGGTGTTCCAGGCTGCCTACGAAGTCGACCTGTCCGGCCGGGTCGCGGACCAGGTGGCAGCGGCGCGCGCCGGCACGGAAGCGGGCGAAGCCGCCAGCGAAGCGGCGGCCTTGTCGGTGGCGGCGGCAACCGCCAGCGGCTACATCACGCTGCTGTCCCTCGACAGCCGGCTGGCGATCCTCGAAGCCACGCTGGTGGCGCGGCGTGAAGCAGTCGGCATGGCGCGCGAACGCGCGGAGGTCGGCTACACCTCCGACCTGGAGTGGCGGCAGGCGCAGGCCGAATACGAAAGCGCCGCGCAGCAGGTGCCGCAAGTGCAGCTGGGCATCGAGCGGCAGGAGCACGCACTGGCGCTGCTGATCGGGCGTGCGCCGCAGGACATTCCGCGCGGGCTGCCGCTGGCGCGGCTGGCGGCGCCGCCGGTGCCGGCGGGGCTGCCTTCGGAACTGCTGCGGCGCCGGCCCGACATTGCACAGGCCGAGCGCACGCTGGCCGGTGCCGACGCCACGCTGGCCGGGGCGCGGGCGCAGTTCCTGCCGCAGGTGCGCCTGACGGCCAGCGCCGGGCAGCTGCTGGTTTCCTCGATTCCGGACCCGGTGCGGGTCTGGGCGATCGGCGCGAGCGTGCTGGCGCCCATCTTCGACGCCGGCCGCATCCAGTCGCAGGTGGACACGGCGTCGGCGCGGCGCGAGCAGGCGGCGCTTGCCTACCAGCGCACGGTGCTCACCGCCTTCCGAGAAGTGGAGGACAACCTGTCCGCCGTGACCCGCACCAGGCAGCAGCGAGCGCACCTGCTGGCCCAGCATGCGGCGCTGCTGGAGGCACTGCGGCACGCGTCGCACCGCTACAGCGCGGGCTATTCTTCCTACCTCGAACAGCTGGATGCGCAGCGGGGCGTCCTGTCCGCCGACCTCGCATTGGCCCAGGTCGCTGCCGACGAACTCAATGCACTGGTCGCCCTGAGCCAGGCCATGGGCGGGGGATGGGTCGCGCCGCCGCGTTAGTGCTGCGCGGTCGTGTCAGGCGATGGCCGCCCGGTGTCCAGCACCCGCCTGGCGGCGACCTGCGCCCGCTGACGGCGCAGCAGGTGCCAGGCCCGGCCCCAGAGGCGCGAACCGGCCGCCCAGGGCGTCGTCGGTGGCACCGTGTCCAGCGGCACGATAGGGAAAACGGCGACGTCGCCGCCACGGCGCAAAGCCTCCAGCACCCGGCAGGCGGCGGGATGCTGCTGCGAGGCCGCACCCTGCAGCAGCCCACTGGCCAGCTGCCGGTTGGCCATCACGCCGATGCCGCGCAGGTACATCATCCCCGCCGAATACAGGCCGCGCGCGTCCTTGCAGGCGGCAGCGTTCAGGAAACAGCTGACGGCGATCCCCAGGTTGGGCTGCACGCCGCCGCGGCCGAGCAGGTGGTCGGCCCCGCGTTCGTACTGCGCAGGACCATCCAGCAGGTGGGGCAACTTGGCCCGGCGGGCGGACTGAGCGTTCATGGACTTCCGGGACAGCAGCGGGAACGATCCAATTATTGGAGCGAAGGCCGGCCTGGCAAGTGTCGCGCAGGGCTCAACCCCGCTCGGCCGTGGCCGCAACGCCACGGCTGCTAGCGGGCGGCCGTCCCGTCTTTCGCGGCTTGCACGAGGCAGCGCGACAGCCGGGCGAAATGCTGCAGCGCCGCCCGTGTCAGCTCGATCTGCTTGCGCCGGGCATCCTCGGTGTCCGCCAGCAGGATCCAGCCCTTTTCGCGCATCGATTTCAGCCGGGCGTGGATGGTGGCGGGGGCGCCGAACTCCTGCCGCGCCATCATGTCGCGCACGGACAGGCGCTCCTCGTTGCGGCCGGCGCGCGCCACCCAGGCCAGGATGCGCTCTTCCAGCGGATCCAGCGGCGGCAGCGAAGGCAGGCCGCGGATCGCCTCCGACAGTTGCAGGAAGCGCAGGTAGACGTCGGCCGAGGCTCTGGGTTTCTTCAAGCTTCCTGCTCCTTCTCCGGTCAAGGGCTGCTTTCACTGTGCTAGAACCGGGGCGATGTTAACGCCAACAACATCGAGGCTTGTCGCCTTGCGACCGCAGTTCGCCATGGTGCTGGCCACCATGTGCGTGTTCCTTGCGATGCTGGAGCTCAATGACTGGCTGTTTCGCCGCTTCGAGTTCGTCCCCGGCATCAACTGGATCTACCTGCCCGCCGGCATGCGCCTGCTGTGCACCCTGCTGTTCGCCGAAGCCGGCGCCGTGGGGCTGCTGCTGGTGTCCTGGCTGGTCAGCTTCCTCTGGTTCTTTCCCGGCCAGTTCGAGCGCCCCTTCATCGGCGGCATCCTGGCGACGGCAGCGCCCTACCTGGTGTTCCTCTGGGCGAAGCGCCGCTACGGGCTGCAATCTTCACTGGCCAACCTGACTCCCGCGCGGCTGATGGTGCTGATCCTGGCTTTCTCCCTGGCCAGCCCGCTGCTGCACCACATCTACTTCGCCTTGCGGGGCCAGCAGGGCCTGCTGCGCGGTTTCGCGGCGATGTTCGTCGGCGACCTGAGCGGCACGCTGATCGTCATCTACCTCATGAAGGCAATGCTTTCACTGACGCGGCGACGCAGCTAGCCGCGGGCGGCGCGCAAGGGCGCCAGCAGGTGCTGCAAGCCGTTGTGGTCGATCTCGTGCATCAGCGCCAGCAGGCGGCCGAGCTCCCCGGACGGGAAGCCTTCGCGGGCGAACCAGTTCAGATAGTTGCCCGGCAGGTCCGCGATCGGCGTGCCCTTGTGCTTGCCGTAGGGCATCTCGACCTCGAGCAGGCGAATCAAGGGGTCTGTCATTCGGTCGATTGTGACGCGCTCGGAAAGCGCCGATGCTTTGGCGAAGTGGCTTCAGAGGTGCGAAACCGCACCTACAGCGGCCCGGCCGGTCCCTAAGCTGTCCTCCATCGGTCACCGCTGTCACCTGCCGGAGGCGAATCATGCAAAGGTCATCCATGTTCCTGGCCCACGTCATCCTGACGTTGCCTTCCGCGGGCGCCGTGCGCCGCATGGCTCACGTGGCGTCGCAGGCCGTGGCGGTCAGCTCCGGCCGGGCCGCACTCGACTACGTGCGGGTTCCCGATGCGATGCAACCGGCGATGAGCCCGCGCGCCCAGCGCCTGGTGCGCTGCGCCCAGCTGAGCGCCTGGTAGGCGGCCTCAGGCCTGCAAGCCGGCCTGCTCCACCATCCGCTCCAGGGTTGCCAGGTCCGTCACGTGCAAGCCGGTCGATTTCTTCTCCAGCAGCCCGCGGCGCGTCAGCGCTGACAATTCGCGCGTGACCTGCTCGCGCGTGGTGCTCACCCGGGCGGCGATCTCCAGGTGGCGCGGGGCAGGCGTGATGGTCCCGCCAGCAGCGCCCTCCCTGGCCAGCCGCAGCAACTCGGCATGGATGCGGTTCTGGACGCCCAGCGTACTGAGGTCCACCACCCTTGCCGTGAGCTGCCGCACCAGTGCCGCCAACTGGCGCATGAAGCGCTCCGCGACGTCGGGTTGCTCGCGCAGCACCTGCCTGAACTCGCCGCCCGAAAAGACCGCAGCGAGCACGTCCGTCAGGGCGACGACGTCGGCGGAACGCTCGCCTTCGTCGATGGCCGAGAGCTCGCCCAGGCTGTCGCCCGGCACCAGGTCGCGAAAGGTGACCTGCCGTCCCGAGCCGGTGTAGATGTTGATCCGCACCCGGCCGGACACCACCAGGTAGACCTCGCGTCCCCTGGACTCGCGGGTAAAGAGCGTCTGGCCGGCCTCGTAGCGGCGCCAGGCGCAACGGCGGGCCAGGTCTTCCAGCACCGCGGCGGGCAAACCCTCCAGCAGCTTGACCGTGCGCAGCCCGAGCGTGGCGGGCGGCAGCTGGTGGATGGCCTTGGTTGGCGGCATGGGATCGGACCTTGAGCTGGAGGCTCAGAACTTGCCGAACTTCAGGTACGCCTGCTGCGGGTCGACGCCTGCCAGGATGGCGGTGCGCACCTTGTTCTCGGTCGTGATCGCGGCCTCGGCCTGGTCGATCACGTCCGCCACGATGGCCTGGGGAATGCGCAACAGCCCGTCGCGATCCCCCAGCAGGTAGTCGCCCGGCGCCACCACCACGTCGCCGATGCGGATGTCCACCTGCACGGCGCGCGGCAGCCAGTAGCCGACGATGTCGCGCGGCGTGAAGCCGCGTGACCAGGTCTGGAAGCCCATCCCGATCAGGAAGTCGACGTCCCGCACGAACCCGTCGGCCACGCAGCCGAGCACGCCCTTGTTCTTGAGCGTCTCGGCCGACAGCTCGCCCATGTGCGCGACCACCCGATCGTTCGGTTGCGAAACCCAGATGTGGCCGGCCTTGGCCTGCGACAGCAGCCCGGTCCAGGCGAGCAGCGTTTCGTGCGCGTCGGCGCGCGGGTCCACGCGGCCGTCGATGGTGAAGGCGGGGCCGGCGAGGCGCCGGTCCGGGAACAGCGGCCGCAGTTCCGGCGGGAAGGTGAAGTCGCGCAGCCCCATCGCGCGCATCACGTCGTGCACGACGCCGCTGTAGCAGCGGGCCAGCCGCTCGGTGAGTGGGTCCATGAGGTCCTCCGTGCGCGGGTTCAGGCGCGGATCGCCTGCAGCCGGTCCCAGTCGAAAGCGATGCCGTGCCCCGGCCGGTCCGGCGCCAGTGCGTAGCCGTCCTCGATGCGCAGCGGCTGCGCAATGTAGGCGTCCAGGCCGAAGCCGTGCGCCTCCAGGTACGAGCCATTGGGCAGCGCCGCCAGCAGGTGCACGGTGACGTCGTGCGCGCCGTGCGAAGTCACCGGCAGGTTGAAGGCCTCGGCCAGGTGCGCGATCTTCAGGAAGGAGGTGATCCCGCCGCAGTTGGTGACGTCCGGCTCCGGATAGGTCACCCCGCCGGCCGTGATCAGTTGCTGGAACTCCCACAGCGTGCGCAGGTTCTCGCCCGAGGCGATCGGGATGCCGGCCTCGCGCACCACACGTGCTTGCCCGGCGACGTCGTCGGGGATCAGCGGCTCTTCCAGCCAGGTCAGGTCGTGGGGCTGGAAGGCCCGCGCGGCGCGGATCGCCTGGTCGGCGCTCCACTTCATGTTGGCGTCCACCATCAGCGGAAATCCTTCGCCCAGGTGCTTGCGCATCGCGGCGACCCGCTCCACGTCCTCGGCCAATCGTTCGCGTCCGACCTTCATCTTGATCGCGCGAAACCCCTTGGCCAGGTTGTCGTCGGTCTGCCGCAGCAATTGGTCGATGCCCAGTTGCAGGTCGATGCCGCCGGCGTAGCAGCGCACGCGCGGCGCATGGCCGCCCAGCAGCTTCCACAGCGGCTGCTGCAAGCGCTTGGCCTTCAGGTCCCACAGCGCCATGTCGAGCGCCGACAGCGCCAGCACCGTCGGGCCGCCGCGGCCGCCGTAGTGCGACGCCCACCAGAGGCGCTGCCAGAGGAACTCGATGCGATCGGCATCCTGGCCCACGGCCACTTCGGGGAAGTCGCGCCGCAGCACCGCGTCGATGGCGGCGCCGTTGCGGCCGCAGGTGAAGGTGTAGCCGACACCTTCGGCGCCTTCGGCGTCGCGCACGGTGACAGTGTTCAGCTCGAAGGCACGCATCTCGCCGTGCATGGAATCGGTCAGGGCGACGGGCAGCGGCAGGCGGTAGTAGCCCGGTTCGATCGACTGGATTGCAGGCATGCGTTTCAGGCCGCCATGGCCGGGTGGCCGATGGTGAAGTCGTTGCGGCCGCTGCGGTCCACGCCCTTCACCAGCCACAGCGGACGGCGCGCGAAGTTGACGGGCACGCCGGTCTTGCCGTCCATGGGCCTGAGCGAGCGATCGAACACGGAGGTGGCCGGCATGTAGCGCAGCGCCACGCCGGTGCGGCGGCGGGTCGACGTGTTGGCGCGGGCGCCGTGGATCATGTAGACGTCGTGCAGCGACATCTCGCCCGGCTGCAGTTCGACGTCCACCGCCTGGGCCTCGTCGAAGGTGCCCGGCGCCAGGCGCTGCTGCAAGGTCAGGTCCTGGCGGTCTTCGTGCAGGTGGTCGTAGAGCTTGCCGGGGCGATGCGAGCCGGGGATGACCCGCAAGCAGCCGTTCTCGATGGCGGACTCTTCCAGCGCCACCCACACGGTGCAGTTGGCCAGCGGCCGGATCGGCCAGTAGTGGCCGTCCTGGTGCCACGGTGTTTCGAAGCCATCCACCGGCGGCTTGCAGAACACATGGCAGCCCCACAGGATCACGTCTTCGCCGACGATGCCCGACACCAGGTCGATGATCTCGCGGTCCAGCGCCAGGTCGAGGAACGCGGCGCTGCCGCGCACGCCTTCGCCGTTGTCACCCTCGATGTGGGCCGAGACCAGCTTCTCCGGCCGCACGCCGGGGTTGCGCGCGATCAGCTCGTCGAGCGCCGCACGCATGCCGTCCACCTGGTGCGCTGGCAGGCGAAAGGCGGGCTTGACCCAGCCTTCGTCCGCGTAGCGTGCCCGTTCCTGGGCGCTCAGGCTTGCCATGGACGGCCTCCTGGAGCGTGGCCGATGCGGAAATTCACTGTGCTCTCCTGGCTTCTGGCAATCGTGTGCTGCATCGCGTGCACTATCCCGCCAGCCCGCCGCGGCGTCGCCAGGGTTAACACCCATGGCGACCGCGGCCATGCGGCTTTGGACCAAGCCCCGGCCTCCCGCCGGTGTGCACGACCTCACTCCCAGCTAAGACAGTGCTCAGTCTGGGCTAAAGGCGCTTTCCTACATTGCATGCACGGACGGCGAAGCAGCAAACGTGCAGCGAAGCCGGACCGGAAGAGCAAACCAGCTCACACACTGAAAGGTCTCGTCATCATGAATGCCAAGTTCACCCTCTCCGCCGTCGTCCTCGCCGCCACCTTTGCCGGCAGCGCCTTCGCCGAATCGCCCACCATCGCTTCCGAGCAGTTCACCGGCGCCCGCAGCCGCGTCGAAGTGCAGGCCGAACTGCAGGCGTTCAAGCAGTCCGGCGTGAACCCCTGGTCCACGCAGTACAGCCAGGTGAAGAATTTCAACAGCACCAGGACGCGTGACCAGGTGGTCGCCGAGTACCTGGCTTCGCGGCAGGAAGTCAGCGCCTTCAACGGCGAAGACAGCGGCTCGGTCTACCTGGCGCACGCGCGCGGCATCGGCCATGCACCCAGCACGCTGGCCGGCAGCAACAGCAACGGGCTGTGATGATCGATGGTGCGCAAGCGAGGCTTGCACACCCTACCGGACCGAACCTCCTCGTAGGGTGTGCAGCTTCGCAGCGCACTTCCCCCGTGTTCCTCTCGATTGAAGGCAGGCACGGAACTGGCTAGGATCAGCTGCACCCATCCAGGAGATCCTTTCCCATGCATTCCAAAGTCGTTTCGCGCCTGCTCGCCGTCCCCGCCGCCCTGGCCTGCTTCGCCGCCGCCGCACAGGTGCCGCCCACGCTGGACAAGGTCAAGGCCAGCGGCGTCATCACGGTGGCGCACCGCGAATCCTCCATCCCGTTTTCCTACCTGGGAGGCGACGGCAAGCCGGTGGGCTTCGGCTGGGAAATCTGCGGCAAGATCGTCGAGCAGGTCAAGCGCGCCACCGGCCGCGCGGACCTGAAGACCGAGACCGTGCCGGTCTCTTCGCAAAACCGCATCCCGCTGGTGCAGAACGGCACCGTCGACATCGAGTGCGGCTCCACCACCAACAATTCGGACCGCGGCAAGCAGGTCGCTTTCTCGATCAACTACTTCTACACCGGCACCCGCCTCCTGGTGAAGGCGGACTCCGGCATCAAGTCCATGGCGGACCTGAAGGGCAAGAAGGTCGTCAGCACGACGGGCACGACCAACTTCCAGGTGCTGCGCGCGGCCAACCAGCGCCAGGACATAGGCTTCGAGCTGTCCACGGCCAAGGACCACGCCGAATCGGCGCTGCTGGTGGAAGGCGGCCGGGCCGACGCCTTCGGCATGGACGACATCCTGCTGTACGGCCTGCGCGCCGCGGCGGCCAACCCGGCCTCGCTGGCGGTGGTCGGCGAGGCGCTGCAGGTGGAGCCCTACGCCATCATGTTGCGCCGCGACGATCCCGCGTTCAAGAAGCTGGTGGACGACACCTTGGCCGGCATGATGAAGAGCGGCGAGTTCGAAGCCCTCTATCGCAAGTGGTTCATGTCGCCGATCCCGCCCAGGGGCATCAACCTGAACGCGCCCATGAGCAAGGAGCTCGCCGACAACCTGAAGGGGTTGTCGGACAAGCCGGCGCTTTGAAGCGGGG
>JAQGMY010000318.1 GCA_028292105.1 Ramlibacter sp. | reverse complement strand
GCCCAGATGGAAGCGCGCGGCATCGACCACGGCGTCCTGAGCGTCAACCAGTTCTGGTGGTACGGTGCCACCCAGCCGGATGCCGAAAAGTTCATCCGCTACCAGGACGAAGGCCTGCGCGACATCTGCGCGCGCTATCCGGGGCGCTTCTACTTCCTGTCTTCGCCGGCCCTGCAGCATCCGGCGCTCGCGGCGCAACAGCTCGAGCATGCGGTGAAGAACCTCGGGGCGCGCGGCGCTTCGGTTGGCGGGCATGTCAACGGGCGGGTTCCGTCGACGCCCGAGTTCGACGTGTTCTGGGCCAAGGCGCAGGAGCTCGACGTGCCGGTGTTCATGCACCCCGGTGGCGCCGACAACATCGTCAAGGCCGGTGCGCTGGATGGACGCGGCGACCTCGGCAACGTCATCGGCAATCCGCTGGAGACGACGATGTTCGCGTCGCGCATGATCTTCGACGGCACCCTCGACCGCTTTCCCAAGCTGAAGCTGATCCTGGCGCACGGCGGCGGCTACATCGCTTCCTACCTGGGGCGCACGGACGTCGCCTGCGAATTCCGGCCCACCGCCAAGTGCGAGAACAAGCGCCGGCCGGCCGAATACTTTCGCGACCAGCTGTACGTGGACTCGATGGTGTTCTCGCAGGAGGGGCTGCGCCACCTCGTCGCCACCTGCGGCTTCGACCACGTGGTCTACGGTTCGGACATGCCGTACAACTGGCCGGACACGCTGGACATCATCGCCGCCGCCGACTACCTGCCGCAGAGCGAGAGGATGGCCATCCTCGGCGGCAACCTGGCCAGGATGCTGCGGCTGCCCGCCGTCGCGGGCTGAGCACCTGTGCGGAACGCGTGATGAAAAAACCTGCCGGCACCAGCGAGGGCGAGGGCGAGGGCGAGCAGGCATCGGAGCGCATCTCCCGCAAGATTGCCGAACTCGCGGACTGGCGGGGGGAAACCCTCGCCAGGATGCGCGCCCTCGTCAAGCAGGCAGATCCCGACGTCATCGAGGAAGTGAAGTGGATGGGCACGCCGGTGTGGTCGCACGACGGCATCATCTGCACCGGCGAAACCTACAAGAGCGTGGTGAAGCTGACGTTCGCGAAGGGTGCCTTGCTGGAGGACCCCGCCACTCTCTTCAACTCCAGCCTGGAGGGCAACGTACGCCGCGCGATCGACATCCATCAGGGCGAAGAGGTCGACGCGTCGGCCTTCAAGGCCCTGGTTCGCCAGGCGGCAGCCTTGAACATTGCGCGCAAGGCCCAGGCTGCCGCGAAGAAGGCCAAGCCCTGACCGGTCGCCCTGCTGCCGCGGACACGGCGCGCGGCCATGGCGGCATCCAGGCGTTCGACGGCGCGGTCGAGGAGATCGCCGCTTCTGCCCGTGTCCTCATCGCGTCACTCGTGACTGCCGCGGAGCCGAAGGACAGGGACGTGGAGGCTGCGCGCGCTCGTGCCCGGTCGGCCGAACGTTTCGGCGCCAGCCGCTGAGAAGGCTTAGCACACCGGCGGACAGGGCTTTGCACAGCCGCCTTGGACTACTTTGTGGACAACCCTGTGGACTCACCCCGATGCTGGCGCCAGTGCTCGCCTGGCGGCCGGTGATGCAAGAATAGGCAGCCGCGCCCACAATCCCCAACTTCGCGGCAGACTGTGACCTGGCCGCGACAGATCCTGGAGCCCGACCGAGTGAAAAACCCGCTGCAGTCCCCCTCCGAGCTCGCCGATGCCCTGGCCAGGATCTTCCCGGCCTTGCCGCGCGAGTTCGGCGAGGAGGGCGAGTCGGTGTTCCACGCCGCCGGCCCGACCTATCCGTCGGTGTTGCGGGATTTCGGGTACTTCTTCCAGCGCAATGCCGACCAGTTCTCGGCGCGGCAGATGGGTCGCTTCGCCGACCTGGTGCTTCGCTGCCTGGCATCGCCGCAGCCGCTGCCCGGTGCCATGCAGACCTTCCTCGGCCAGACCCGGCAACTGAAGCTGTACGACCGCATCGAGCCGCACCTGGCAGCGGCGGAAAAGCGCGCCGGTTCGTGATCGGCCCATTGCCATGCTCGCGCACGCCGCCATTCGCTTAGCCACTGTCGCGGACGCACGGCAGATAGCACGCATGTCACGCGACCAGATCGAGCAGGGGCTGCCATGGCGCTGGACCATCGATCGCGTGACGCGATCCATCCGGGATCCCGACACCAACGTGGTCGTGGTCGACGGCCCGCAGGACATCGCCGCCTTCGGCATCATGTTCCACGCCGACGACGACGCGCACCTGCTGCTGCTGGCCGTGCGCCCCGCCGCGCAGCGTCGAGGCATCGCCAGCGCGGTGCTGCTGTGGCTGGAAGAGGGCGCACGTGCCGCCGGTGCCAGGCGCATCCGCGTCGAGGCGCGCCGCGACAACGATGCCGCCCGCAGTTTCTACAGCGAGCACGGCTACCACGAGCGGACCATTCACGACGCCATGTACAGCGGCCTGCTGGCCGGCATCCGGCTGGAGAAGTGGCTGCGCCCCGATGCACCAACTGCGCACCAGGCAGCAGCGCCATGAACACTTGCTCGCACTCGTCGAGTCGGGGCGGGCGGACTTCAGCCGCGGATCACCGTGATGTGTTCCGAGCCGCTTTCGGGCAGCCACACCTCGCCTTTGCGGCCCAGGATCTGCCGCACGTTGGCGCTCTCGCGCGCCAACGCGTGCCGCTCGAATTTCTCGGTCCGCGGCTCGAAAGACCAGATCGCATTGCCGCCCCAGTCGCTGGCCCAGACGCGGTCGCGCTCGTCCACATACACCGCGTAGACCATCGGCTTCTCGCCCGGCACCCGCCACGCGCGCCAGCTTCCGGCGGCCGGATCGTGCACCGAGAGATTGCCGCTGTTCCACTCGCTGACCCAGATGCGGCCGCGGCTGTCGCTCCAGACCCGGCGGGCCCCCTGGTTGCGCGTGGGCGGCTCCACCACGCGCGACTCGCCGGTGCGGCGGTCGATCTGCGCGATGAAGGAGCCCGCCAGCGAACACCACCAGACATCGCCGGCGGGCGTGGTGCAGATACCGTAGGGACCGCTGCCCCTGGGCGCCTCCTTCACGGTCAGCTGCCCGGTGCGCACGGCCAGCTTGCCGACGAAGCCGCCCTGGCCCGTGAACCAGAGGTCGCCGTCGCCGTCGAAACTGCAGGTGTTCAGGTTGGCGTGGCCGGTCGCCTGCGGCAGGGGAAATTTCGTCAGCCTGCGGTCTGGCCAGCTGACGCGGACGATCGCGTTCTGGCCGCCGTCTGTGATCCAGGCGGCGCGGTCCGGTCCCTGCACCACGCCATGCGGCGCGGAGCCGGTGCCGAGCGGGACCAGCTCGGTGCGGCCGGTGGCGGGCTCGAACCAGCCGAGATGCCCGCTCGCCTGCGCCGTGAACCACACGCCACCATCGGGCGCGGGCGCGACGTCATGGATGCCGGTGCGCCGCGACGTGGCCAGTTTCCAGGACTGCATCGCCGGGCTGGCCGGGGCCTGGCCCTGGCCCACGCGAGGCAGGCAAGCGCCCGCGAGGGCCACCAGCAGGGGGCGGCGGGTGAGGGAAGGGGACATAAAGAACCTCCAGCTGCGCGGGCCCATTCTGCGCGGCATGCCCCCTGAGTCAAGTCGGCGAGAGCCCCAGGATCTCGATGGCGGTGACGCCCGCCTCCGTGTTGGCGCGGCGCCCCAGCGTCACCTCGCCGGCCAGGGCCTTGGCCATGGACTCGGAAGCGGCCATGCGCCAGCCATTGGCGGCGGCGTATTCTTCCAGCGCGGCCACGGTGTTGACCGACTCACCCGGGACCAGCGCGTGGCCCTGGTCGCCGTGCAGGCCGTCATTCACCGCCACCAGCGCGATGGGGCCGGCGTGGATCGCCACCGTCACCGGCCGGTCCTTGGGCGCGGCCTTGGTCAAGGCGATGGCAGCGCGCATGACACGCAGTTCGACCGGCATCGTGACGGTGGCTTCGTCGCCGCCGAACACCGCCAGCAGCTTGCTGCCGGAGGGCAGCACATGGTTGGAGCCGAACAGGTACAGCGTGTCGCGTGCCGATTGCTGCGCCTGTTTCACCCGCTCGGCCAGCGCCGGCCCGGCCGGCAGCTCGCCGCGGAGCAATTCGACCAGCAGCACGAAGGCGCGGTCGTACAGCAGGTCCGTCGCCGAGGCGGCGCGGGACCAGCGGGCATTGATCTCGCGCTGCAGCTGGGATTCGTACTGGCGGCCCAGCGCCTCCTTCTGCTGCTCGAGCGCCGTCTCCACCACACCCGCCATCGAGTTGACGAAGGCGTCCTGCTGCACCTGCTTGCGCGCGAGCAGGGCGGACACCGCTTCCATCAGCTCGTCGGGTCCGTAAGGCTTGGTCAGGTAGTCGTCGGCGCCGGCCGTCATGCCCTGGCGCACGTACTTGCGGTCGCTCATGGCGGTGAGCAGCATCACGGGGACGGTGGCGAGCGCGGGGTCGGCACGCAGGGCGGCCACCACTTCGTAGCCGCTCATGCCGGGCATCATCACGTCGCACACCACCACGTCCGGGCGTTCCAGCCGCGCCGAAGTCAGCCCCTGCGGTCCGTCCGAGGCTTCGCGCACCGCGTGGCCCGCCTTCTTCAGCGCAAAAGCGGCGACCACGCGCTGTGCATGGTCGTCTTCTATCAACAGCACATTCGCCATCGGCAAATTCTCGCAAAAAGCCGCGCTGGCAGGCGGCTCATGTGTGACGAAAAAAAAAGCGCCGGTGGGCCGGCGCTTTTCATCGAGGCGTGGGGACTCAGTCCTGGCCCCACATCTCGCGGGCGGTGTCGATCACCAGGCGCAGCTTGGTGCGCTGGTCTTCCACCGCGATGTTGTTGCCGTGCACCGTGCTGGAGAAGCCGCACTGGGGAGACAGCGCCAGTTGGTCCATGGGCGCGTACTTGGCGGCTTCCTCGATGCGGCGCTTCAGGTCGTCCTTGCTTTCGAGCTGGCCGAACTTGGTGGTGACCAGGCCCAGCACCACGGTCTTGCCCTTGGGCAGGTAGCGCAGCGGCTTGAAGTCACCGGAACGGGCGTCGTCGTATTCCAGGAAGAAGGCGTCGATGTCCATTTCCTTGAGCAGGGCCTCGGCGACCGGCTCGTAGTTGCCGGCGGCGGCATGGGTGCTCTTGAAGTTGCCGCGGCACAGGTGCATGCCCAGCAGCATGCCTTGCGGCTTCTGCGCGACCACCTTGTTGATGAACTTGGCGTAGCGGTGCGGCAGTTCGTCCGGGTCGTCACCGCGCGTGCGGGCGGCTTCGCGCATCTTCTCGTCGCACAGGTAGGCCAGGTTGGTGTCGTCCATCTGGACGTACCGGCAGCCGGCGGCGTACAGCGAGCGCAATTCGTCGCCGTAGGCCTGGGCCACGTCGTCATAGAAGGTCGGGTCGAGCTCGGGGTAGGCTTGCTTGCTGATGCCGGCGCGGCCGCCGCGGAAGTTCAGCATGGTGGGCGAGGGGATCGTCACCTTGGGCGTGAAGCCGGCGCCGACCTGAGTCTTCAGGTATTCGAAGTCGGCCTTCTGGATGTCCTTGGCATGGCGCACCTTGTCGATCACCTTGATCACCGGCGGAGCGAGTTCCTCGCTGCCATCGGGCTTGATGAAGGTGACCGGGATGTCGGTCTTCACGCCACCGAGCTGCTCGAGGAAGTCGATGTGGAAATAGGTGCGGCGGAACTCGCCGTCCGTGATGCTCTTCAAGCCCACGTCCTGCTGGAACTTGACGATCTCGGTGATCGCCCGGTCTTCCACCGTGCGGAGTTGCTCGGGCGTGATTTCGCCCTTGGCCTTCTGGGCGCGCGCCTCGAGCAGGTACTGGGGGCGCAGGAAGCTGCCGACGTGGTCGTAGCGGGCAGGAAGTTGCATCATGGAAAAAGGTCCTGGTGGGAGCTGGAGCGAAGGCCGCGATTTTAGACGCTCAGAGGTCGAGCACCAGCAGCGGGCTGCGGGCGCGCGAGCAGCAGGGCGTGAACTGGTCGTTCCTGGCCTTCTCGTCGTCGGTGAAATACATGTCCCGGTGGTCGCACTCGCCCTGGAGCACACGGGTGATGCAGGTGCCGCACACGCCCTGCTCACACGACACCATGATCTCGACACCGTGTGCCTGCAGCGCCTGCACCACGGTCTGGTCGGCGGGCACTTCGTAGGTGGCGCCGCTGCTGGCGATCTTGACCTGGAAGGGCTTGTCGCCCGTGGTGTCCTGCGCCGCCGCGCCGAAATACTCCAGGTGCACCTGGTCTTCCGGCCAGCCCAGCCGCTTGGCGGTCTGCACGACGAAGTCGATGTAGCCGGTGGGGCCGCACACGTACAGGTGGGTGCCGGCTTGCGGCGTGCCGATCTCGCGGTCGAGGTCCAGCTTCTGGGCGGCGTCGCCGTCGTCGTAGTGGAACTGCACCCGGCTGGCGTACGTGGAGGCGGAGATCTCGTCGCGGAAGGCGGTGCGATCGGCGGCGCGGGTCGAGTAGTGCAGCGTGAAGTCGGCGCCGATGGACGACAGGCGCTGCGCCATCGCCAGCAGCGGCGTCACGCCGATGCCGCCGGCGAACAGGATGGCGCGCTGTGCGTGCACCAGGGGGAAATGGTTCCGCGGCTCGCTGATCAGGAGCATGTCTCCTTCCTTCAGCAAGTCGTGCATGGCGATGGAGCCACCGCGCGACTTGGGGTCGCGCAGCACGGCGATGCGGTAGCGGTGCTGCTCCGCCGCGTCGTTGCACA
>JAQGMY010000301.1 GCA_028292105.1 Ramlibacter sp. | reverse complement strand
TGTGGACGCTGGACGAGCAGGTGCTGATCGCCAGCCTCAAGACCAAGATGCACGTCATCAGCCCGGAGGTCTGCGAGGGCCTGGTGCAGGCGGTGGAGACGGCGGAAAAGGAATTCCAGGGACTGGTGGTGTGGTCGGGCGATGAGCCCTTCAGCGCCGGTGCCGACCTGGAGTCGACCTTGCCGGCGTTCATTGCCGTGGGCGTGGTGGCGATCGAGGATGCCGAGGGCTTCATGCAGCAGACGATGCTGCGGCTGCGCTATGCGAGCGTGCCGGTGGTGTCGGCCATCCGTGGCCTGGCGCTGGGTGGCGGCTGCGAGCTGGGCCTGTATTCGGCCCGGCGCGTCGTCTCCATGGAAAGCTACATCGGGCTGGTGGAAGTCGGCGTCGGGCTGGTCCCGGGCGCCGGCGGCTTGACCTATATCGCGCGTCGCGCCGCGGAGAATTGCGCGAGCAGCACGGACAAGGACCTGCTGAAGTTCCTGACCGAGGGCTTCACCGCTGCGGCGATGGCGAAGGTCGGCACCAGCGCCATCGAGTCACGCAAGCTCGGCTACCTGCTGGACAGCGACATCATCGTGCCGCACAAGGACGAACTGCTGTACGTGGCCTTGCAGCAGGCGAAGTCGCTGTACGAAGCCGGCTACCGGCCGCCGCACCGCCGGCAGTTCCCGGTGGCCGGCCGCAGTGCCAAGGCGACGATCCAGGGCCAGCTGGTGAACATGCGCGACGGCGGCTTCATCAGCCCGCACGACTTCCACATCGGCTCGCTGATCGCCAACGTGGTCACGGGCGGTGATGTCGATGCGAACACGCTGGTGACGGAGGAGTACCTGATGACGCTGGAGCGCAGGGCATTCTGCGAACTGGTGCAGCACCCGAAGACGCAGGAACGGATCCTGGGGATGCTGAGTACGGGGAAACCGGTACGGAACTGATCTTTTCCCCAAGATGACGGTGCCTGCTGCTTCTTCCTCCCTCTCCCGCTTGCGGGAGAGGGCTGGGGTGAGGGCGAAGGCGCTGCGCCAGACGCAGACCGACGCGGAAAAACTTCTCTGGTATCGCCTGCGTGACCGTCGCTTGCTCGACTTGAAATTTCGGCGGCAGCGCGTGATCGGCAAATACATCGCCGACTTCGCCTGCGTCGAGATCGGTCTGGTGATCGAACTGGACGGTGGTCAGCACCTGGAGCAGCTGGCGTATGAGGCGCAGCGCGCCGCAGAGATGGAGCGGCTCGGGTTCCGTACCTTGCGGTTCTGGGACAACGACGTGCTGAAAGAGACGGATGCGGTGATGGAGAAGATTCGCCAGGTGGCGGAGACCCTTGCCCTCACCCCAACCCTCTCCCGCAAGCGGGAGAGGGAGCAATGCAAGCAGACAAGGAACAAAGCGCCATGACCAGACAAATCCAGGACGCCTACATCGTCGCCGCGACCCGCTCGCCGATCGGCAAATCCCATCGCGGGTACTTCCGCAACACGCGGCCGGACGACCTGCTGGCGACCGTGCTGCGCTCGGCCCTGGCGCAAGTCCCGTCGCTGGACCCGCACGCGATCGAGGACATCATCTGCGGCTGCGCGATCCCCGAAGGTCCGCAAGGGCTCAACGTGGCGCGCATCGGCGCCGTGCTTGCCGGCCTGCCGAAAAGCGTGGGCGGCATCACGGTGAACCGCTTCTGTGCCTCCGGGCTGGCCGCGGTGCAGATGGCAGCGGACCGCATCCGCGTCGGGGAAGCCGACGTGATGATCGCCGCCGGCACCGAAAACATGAGCATGGTGCCGATGATGGGCAACTCGCCCTCGCTGTCGCCCACCATCTTCTCGGACCCGAACGACCTCGACAACTACGGCATCGCCTACGGCATGGGCCTCACGGCGGAGAAGGTCGCGCAGCAGTGGAAAGTCGGGCGCGACGCCCAGGACCAGTTCGCCTACGAGTCGCACATGAAGGCCGTCGCGGCGATGCAGGCCGGTGAGTTCGCCAACGAGATGACCGAAGTCGAAGTGGCCGAGCGCGCGCTCGACCTCGAATCGGCCGACGTCACGATCACCACGCGCAAGGTCAGCCTCGACGAAGGCGCGCGGCCGGACACCACCGTCCAGGCGCTCGGCAAGCTCAAGGCGGTGTTCGCGGCCCGCGGCAGCGTCACGGCAGGCAACAGCTCGCAGACCTCCGACGGCGCCGGCGCCCTGATCCTCGCCAGCGAAGCAGCGGTCAAGCGCTTCGGCCTGCAGCCGCTGGCCCGCTTCGTGAGCTACGCGAGCCGGGGCGTGCCGCCGCACATCATGGGCATCGGTCCGATCGAGGCGATTCCCGCGGCGCTGAAGGCCGCCGGCCTGAAGCAGGACGCGATCGACTGGATCGAACTGAACGAAGCGTTCGCCGCGCAGTCGCTGGCGGTGATCCGCACGCTCGGGCTGGATCCCGGCAAGGTCAACCCGATGGGGGGCGCCATCGCCCTCGGCCATCCGCTGGGCGCGACCGGCGCGATCCGCTCGGCCACCGTCGTGCACGCGCTGCGGCGCAAGAACCTGAAGTACGGGATGGTCACCATGTGCGTCGGCATGGGCCAGGGCGCGGCGGGCATCTTCGAGCGGGTTTGATGAGCCAATCGCATCCCTTCGACGCCGCCATCGCGCTGCAGGCGCAGGCGGGCGGCAGCTTCCTCGGCCAGACCAGCCCCGCCTACGCCAACATGATCGGCCCCTACGGGGGCATCACGGCGGCCCAATGCCTGCAAGGCGTGCTGCAGCATCCCGATCGCCTCGGCGATCCGGTGGCACTCACCATCAACTTCGCGGCGGCACTGGCGGACGGGCCGTTCGAGGTGCGCCCGCGCGCCGCGCGCACCAACCGGTCCACCCAGCACTGGATCGTCGAGATGCTGCAGGACGGCCAGGTGGTCGCGACCGCCACCGTCTTCACGGCCGTCCGCCGCGCCACGTGGGGCGGCCACGAGGCGCGCATGCCGCAGGTGCCCACGGCCGAGGACACCAGGCGCACCGCCCGTCACGGCGTCGAATGGTTGAACCGCTACGACATGCGCTTCCTCGAAGGGCACATTCCCTCGCGCTGGGAAGGCCAGGAACGCGAGGACAGCCTCACCCGGCTGTGGGTTCGCGACGAACCGCCGCGGCCACTGGACTTCGCCTCCCTCACCGCGCTGGCGGACGTGTTCTTCCCGCGGCTGTGGCTGCGGCGCGCCAGGCTGACGGCGATAGGCACCGTCACCATGAGCGTCTACTACCACGCGGACGCGACGCGACTGGCCGCGGTGGGCAGCCGGCACGTGCTGGTGCAGGCGCAGGGGCAGGGTTTCGGCGGCGGTTACTTCGATCACGGCGGACAGCTGTGGGATGCATCGGGTACCCTCGTGGCCACGACGCACCAGGTCGTGTACTACAAGGAGTGAACGCATGAGCGCTGAGCCCGCGAACCCGGTCGCCGTCGTGATCGGCGCCGGCGACGCCACCGGCGGCGCGATCGCCAGGCGCTTCGCGCGCGGTGGCTACACCGTCTGCTGCACCCGGCGCAATCTCGACAAGCTGCAACCCTTGCTGGAAGAGATCCGCAGCGCCGGCGGGCAGGCGCACGGCTTCGGCTCCGATGCCCGCGACGAGGACGCCGTCGCCGCCTTGTTCGACGAGATCGAAAGCCGCATCGGCCCGGTCGAGGTGCTGGTGTTCAACATCGGCGCCAATGCACCGAGCAGCATCCTGGAAGAATCGGCGCGCAAGTACTTCAAGATCTGGGAGATGGCCTGCTTCGCCGGCTTCCTCACGGCGCGCAAGGCGGCACGCTGCATGGCGCCGCGCAGCAAGGGCACGATCCTGTTCACGGGCGCCACCGCATCGCTGCGGGGGTCGGCCAACTTCGCCGCCTTCGCCGGCGCCAAGCACGCGCTGCGGGCGCTGGCCCAGAGCATGGCGCGCGAGCTCGGCCCGCGCGGCATCCACGTGGCCCACGTCGTGATCGACGGCGCGATCGATACCGAGTTCATCCGCTCCAGCTTTCCCGAGCGCTACGCACTGAAGGAACAGGACGGCATCCTGAACCCCGACCACATCGCCGAGAACTACTGGATGCTCCACAGCCAGCCGCGCGATGCCTGGACCCACGAACTGGACCTGCGTCCCTGGATGGAGAAGTTCTGATGGCCGAGCGGCAGCTGGAGTTCTACTTCGATGTCGGCAGCCCGGCCGCGTACCTGGCGTGGACGCAGGTCCCGCGCATCGCCGAAGAGACTGGCGCGGTGGTGGACCACCGGCCGTTCCTGCTCGGCGGCGTGTTCCAGGCGACGGGCAACCGCTCGCCGACCGAGGTGCCGGCCAAGGGGCGGTACATGATGGACGACCTGCAAAGGTTCGCCCGGCGCTATGCCGTGCCGTTCCAGCCGAACCCGCACTTCCCCATCAACACCCTCATGCTGATGCGCGGCGCCACCGGGGTGCAGATGCACGAGCCGCCGCGCCTGCGTTCCTACGCCGATGCCGTCTTCCGTGCCATCTGGGTCGAGGCGAAGAACATGAACGATCCCGCCACCGTCGGCGCCGTGCTGCAGCAGGCCGGTTTCGACGCCGGGCAACTGCTCGCCCGCGCGGCCGATCCGCAGGTGAAGGAACGCCTCAAGTCCGTCACGCAGGACGCGGTGGCACGGGGCGTCTTCGGCGCACCCACCTTTTTCGTCGATGGCCGGATGTACTGGGGCCAGGACCGGCTCGATTTCGTCAAGGAAGCCCTGCAATGAGCACCGACAACAGCAACGACATCCTCGTGCACGCGGAAGGCGGCGTGATGACCATCACCCTCAACCGCCTGTCGCGCAAGAACTCCATCACCTCGGCCATGTACGCGCTGATGCGGGACGCCATCGCGAGGGCGCGCGACGATGCCGCCATTCGCGTCGTGGTGTTCCAGGGGCACGAGACCGTGTTCTGCGCCGGCAACGACATCGGCGATTTCCAGAATGCGCCGCCGGCTGGCGAGGAGTCGCCGGTGTTCGGTTTCCTGAGCGGCATCGCCACTTTCCCCAAGCCGCTGCTGGCGTCGGTGTGCGGGCCGGCCGTCGGCATCGGCACCACCATGCTGCTGCATTGCGACCTGGTCTACGCCGGCGACAACGCGGCCTTCTCCTTGCCCTTCGTGAACCTGGGCCTGTGTCCGGAAGCCGCGTCCTCCCTGCTCATCCCGCAGATGTTCGGCTACCACCGCGCCGCCGAGGCGCTGCTGCTCGGCGAGCCCTTCATGGCGGAAGCCGCGCTGGAAGTCGGCCTCGTCAACCGGGTGCTGCCGCCCACCGAGGCCAGCAACTATGCGCAGTCGATCGCGCGCAAGCTGGCCGCCAAGCCGATCAGCAGCCTGGTGGAAACCAAGCGTCTGATGAAGCAGGGCCAGCAGCAGGCCGTGCTGCAGCAGATGGTGGAGGAGGGCGCCAGCTTCGGCCGCATGCTGCGCGAGCCGGCGGCGAAGGAGGCCTTCACCGCCTTCATGGAAAAGCGCCGGCCGGACTTCTCCAGGATCTAGCCACCTGCAGCGCCTACGGCCGAGTTTTCGGGGGCTCACACGCGGCAAAAAGGGGGCGCGATCAGAACCCAAAACGGTGCCTGCTGTGTAAACTGGAGCGCATAAAAGCAGAGCCGCGCGTCGGCCGGAAAACACAGGGATCCGCGCGGGGGCGCGGGGGAACAGGGGACTTCGCTCACGTGGGAGATGAAGTTGCGTCGCTTGTTGTTCGGCATCCTGGCCCTGGTGATCGCCGCGCCGACCATCGCTCAGCCGGTGGACGATGGCGAGTGGCGGACAGCGGGCAAGGACCCCGGCCTCACCCGCTTCAGCAACCTGCGGCAGATCACTGCCGCCAACGTTGCGCAGCTGAAGGTCGCCCTGCATTTCCCCACCGGGCTCGAGCGCGGCCACGAGGCGGCGCCCATCGTGGCCGAGAACACGATGTTCATCGTGGGGCCGTTTCCGAACATCGTCTTTGCCTTCGACCTCGGCAAGCCGGGCTTTCCGCTCAAGTGGACGTTCGATCCCAAGCCCCAGGCCAGTGCCCAAGGTGTCGCCTGCTGTGACACCGTGAACCGCGGCGGGGCCTACGCCGACGGCCGGCTGTTCTTCAACACGCTCGACAACCACACGATCGCGCTCAACGCCAAGACTGGCAAGGAGCTGTGGCGCACCAAGCTCGGCGAGATCAAGCTCGGCGAGAGCATGACCATGGCACCGCAGGTCGTGAAGGGCAAGGTGCTGGTCGGCAACAGCGGCGGCGAGTTCGGCGTGCGGGGCTGGATCACGGCGCTCGACGCGGCGACCGGCAAGATGCTCTGGCGCGCCTACAGCACCGGCCCCGACAAGGACGTCCTGATCGGCCCGAATTTCAAGCCTTTCTACAAGTCGGACCAGGGCAAGGACCTGGGCGTCCAGACCTGGCCACCCGAGGCGTGGAAGATCGGCGGCGGCACGGTCTGGGGCTTCATCAGCTATGACCCCGAGCTCGACCTGATCTACCACGGCACCGGGAACCCGGGTCCCTGGAACCCGGAGCAGCGCCCCGGCGACAACAAGTGGACGGCCGGTGTCTTCGCCCGCCGGCCGGACACCGGCGAAGCGATCTGGCACTACCAGATGAGTCCCCACGACCTGCATGACTACGACGGCGTCAACGAGAACGTGCTCGTCGACCTGGACTGGCAGGGCCGCAAGCGCAAGGTGCTGCTGCGGGCCGACCGCAACGGCTACGTCTACGTGATGGACCGCACCAACGGGCAGGTGCTCTCCGCCACTCCCTTCGTGCACACCACGACGTCCACCGGCGTCGATCTCGAGACCGGCGCGCTGAAGTACAACCCGGACAAGGACCCGCGCATGGGCACGACGGTGCGCAGCATCTGTCCGGGCGGCCCAGGCGGCAAGGACTGGCAACCGCCGGCCTGGTCGCCGCGCACTCAGCTGCTCTACATCCCGCATCAGAACCTCTGCCAGGACGCGTACACGTACCAGGCCAGCTACATCGCCGGCACGCCCTTCGTTGGCGTCGACGCCAAGATGTATCCGGGCCCTGGCGGCCATCGCGGCGTCTTCACCGCCTGGGACCCGGTCAAGCAGCGCAAGGCGTGGGAGATCAAGGAGAACTTCCCGGTCTGGGGCGGGGCGCTCGCGACCGCGGGCGACGTGGTGTTCTACGGCACCATGGACGGCTGGTTCAAGGCCGTCAGTGCGCGGGACGGCAAGCTCCTGTGGCAGTTCAAGACGGAGTCGGGGATCATCGGCCAGCCGGTGACCTTCCGCGCAGCCGACGGCCAGCAGTACGTGGCCATCCTCGCGGGCGTCGGCGGCTGGCCCGGGGCGATCGTGTCCGCCGCGCTCGATCCGCGCGACCAGACTGCCGCGGGCGGCTTCGCCAGCTTCATGCGCGACCTGCCCGCTGTCACGCAGCGCGGCGGCCACCTCTACGTGTTCGGCCTGCAGGGGGCGAAGTGATGCGGGCGGCCGCACTCGTGCTCGTCGCCGCGGCGGCGGGCGCGCAGACGGCGACACCCGCGGCGCAGCCGCCGCAAGCGACCACGCTGCGCGTCTGCGCCGACCCGGACAACCTGCCGTACTCGCGGGAGGACGGCAGCGGGTTCGAGAACCGGATCGCCCGGCTGGTCGCTGACGACCTCGGCCTGCAGCTGGAATACGCCTGGCTGCCCGACCGGCGCGGTTTCGTTCGCAAGACGATGGGGTCGGGACTGTGCGACCTGATCATCGGTGTGCCGGTGGAGTTCGAGCGCACCCTCAACACCCGGCCCTACTATCGCTCCAGCTATGTGCTGGTCGAGTCGGCCGCGTTGGGGGCACCGCCTGCGGGCTTCGACGACCCGCGGCTGCGCCAGTGGCGCATCGGCGTGCAGCTGATGGGAGACGACTTCGCGACCACGCCACCGGGCTATGCCCTGGCGCAGGCCGGTGCGGTCGACAACATCGTCGGTTTCCCCCTCCCAGGTGAGGAGCCGGCAGCCGCCCGCATGGTGCAGGCGCTGGACCGCGGCGAGCTCGATGCCGCCTTCCTCTGGGGGCCGCAGGCCGGCTACTACGCCCAGCGTGCGGCACGGCCGCTCCAGCTGCACTACGTGCCGCCGCCGCCCACGCTGGCCCAGCAACCCTTCTCGTTCGACATCGCGATGGGCGTGCGGCGCGGTGACACGGCTCTCCGCGATCGCCTCAACGATCTGATGACGCGGCGGCAAGCCGACATCGACCGCATCCTGGCGGAGTACGGCGTGCCGCGCGTGCAGGAGAAGGCACCATGAGATTGCGCTCCAGCGTACTGTTGCTGCTCGCGCTGGTGGCGCTGTCCGCCTGCGAGCGCGAGGAAAGGCATTTCAGCGCCGAGCGCCAGAACACCGGCCCCAACGAGTCGGCCTGGCGCGCCAGCTCGAACCAGCCGGCGCTCGCCCTGGGCGGCCACGTGAAGCCGCCGGCGGAGAACATCAGCATGTACGACGACAACGCCCACGCGGTCAGCGAAGGCCGGCGCCTGTACCACTGGTACAACTGCTCGGGCTGCCACTACAACGGCGGCGGCGGCATCGGCCCGGCCCTGATGGACAGCACCTGGGTGTACGGCAGCGACCCCGCCAGCATCTTCTCCAGCATCATGCAGGGCCGCCCCAACGGCATGCCGTCTTTCGGCGGGCACATCACCGAAGACCAGGTCTGGAAGATCGTGGCCTACGTGCGCTCGATGGGCGGCGGCGTGCGCACGGACGTGGCGCCCTCGCGCGGCGACAACATCTATCCAGGCAAGCCGGAGAACTTCCGCTCGCCGCAGCCGGCCATAGGCAAGGGCAATTCGAAGCCCGACCAGGCGATGGAGGTGCGATGAATCCCGGATTGCACGACATGCTCCAGGCCATGGGGCCGCAGGCCGGCAACATCGTCGACCTCTGGCGCGTCTTCCTCTTCCTGTGCACGCTGGTGTTCGCCGCCATCCTGGTGGCCTTGATCCTGGCCTTGCGGCGGGCGCCGCGCAGCCACACGCAGGAAGCGCCGGACCTCAGCATGGTCAACCAGCCCGAGCCGCGGCTGCGCCGGTCGGTCACGGCCGCGGTCACCGCCTCGGTGCTCGGCCTGCTGGTGCTGCTGGCGGCGAGCGTGTTCACCGACCGCGCCCTGGCCCGGCTGTCGCTCAAGGACGCGGTGAACATCGAGGTCACGGCCCACCAGTGGTGGTGGACGGTCCGGTACATCGACGGCCCGGTGTCGGAGACCTTCGAGACGGCCAACGAGATCCATGTGCCCGTGGGCCGACCGGTGATCGTCAAGCTCAATTCCGACGACGTGATCCACAGCTTCTGGGTTCCCAGCCTGGCGGGCAAGCGCGACCTGATCCCCGGCCGCACCGCCACGCTGAACTTCCAGGCCGACCGTCCGGGCATCTATCGGGGGCAGTGCGCGGAGTTCTGCGGCTTCCAGCACACCTTCATGGCCTTCGAAGTGCAGGCGCATCCGCAGGCCGAGTACGACGCCTGGCGGCAGCAGCAGTTGAAGATCCCCGCGCCGCCGGCCGATGCGCAGGCGCGGCACGGGATGATGCTGTTCCAGTCGGTGCAGTGCGCGCTGTGCCATACGGTGCAGGGCACCATTGCCCAGGGCAAGCGCGCGCCGGACCTGACGCACCTGGGCAGCCGCCGGATGATCGGATCGGGCGTGCTGGCCAACACGCCGGCCAACCTGGCGAGCTGGATCGCCGATCCGCAGAAGCACAAGCCGGGAACCAACATGCCGGCCAATCCCATGTCAGGCGAAGACCTGGCCGCATTGGTGGCCTACATGGGGACACTTCAATGATTGGGGGAGGGCCGACGATGAGTACCGGACCGTTGGGGGACAAGCCGCATCCGAGCCGGGGCGCCACGAAAGACGGCCCCGCGGGCGGCGAGCTGGTCGCCCGGGTGCTGGACGAAACCTGGGCCGATCCGCCGGGCTTCTTCGGCTGGTTCTGCGCGATCAACCACAAGACCATCGCCAAGCGCTTCCTGGTGACCTGCCTCGTGTTCTTCGCGATGGGTGGCCTGCTGGCGGTGGCGATGCGCATCCAGCTGTCGCGCCCCGGCAATACGATCATGGGCCCGGACCTGTACAACCAGGTCTTTTCCATGCACGGCACGAACATGATGTTCCTGTTTGCCGTGCCGGTGATGCAGGCGGTGGCGATCTACCTCATCCCGCTGATGCTGGGGACGCGCTCGGTGGCGTTCCCGCGGATGAACGCATACGCCTACTGGATCTTCCTGTTCGGCGGCGTGATGATCTGGATCGCGTTCTTCGTCAATACCGGGCCCGAGGCCGGGTGGTTCAGCTATGTGCCGCTGGCGGGACCCGAGTACAGCCCGGGCAAGCGGCAGGACTTCTGGGCGCAGATGATCACCTTCACCGAGGTCTCGGCCCTGCTGGAAGCGGTCGTCATCATCTGCACCGTTCTGAAGATGCGGGCGCCCGGCATGACCATCAACCGCATTCCGCTGTACGTCTGGGCCATGCTGGTCACCGCCTTCATGATCCTGTTCGCCATGCCGGCCGTCGCCCTGGCCAGCAGCATGCTGATCATGGACCGGCTGGTCGCAACGCACTTCTTCAACCCGGCTGAAGGGGGTGATGCGCTGCTGTGGCAACACCTGTTCTGGTTCTTCGGGCACCCCGAGGTGTACATGATCTTCCTGCCGGGCCTGGGCTTCATCTCGGCGATCATCCCGACCTTCGCGCGCCGCCCGCTCTACGGCTACACCGCGATGGTGCTGTCGGTCATCGCCACCGGCTTTCTCGCCTTCGGCCTGTGGGTGCACCACATGTTCGCCACCAACGTGCCGGAACTGGGCAAGACCTTCTTCACGGCGGCCAGCCTGATGATCGCGATCCCGACCGCGATCCAGATCTACTGCTGGATCGCCACGCTGTGGACCGGCCGGCTGAACTTCAAGACACCGTTGCTCTATGTCCTGTCCTTCTTCTTCATCCTCATCATCGGCGGCATGACGGGACTGATGCTCGCATCCGTGTCGCTCGACTCGCAGGTGCACGACAGCTACTTCGTGGTCGCGCACCTGCACTATGTGCTGCTGGGCGGGGCCGTGTTCCCGCTGTTCGGCGCGCTCTATTACTGGTATCCGAAATTCGTCGGCCGCCTCATGTCCGAGCGGCTCGGGCAGTGGAGTTTCTGGCTGATGTTCGTCGGCTTCAACGTGACCTTCTTTCCCATGCACCTGATGGGGATGAAGGGCATGCCGCGCCGCATCTACACCTACCCGGCCGAGATGGGTTGGGGTGACCTGAACCTGGTGGCGAGTCTCGGGTCCGTCGTGCTCTTCGTGGGCATCCTGCTGACCCTTGTGAATTCGGTCCTCAGCGCCCGCCGCGGGCTCCGGGCGGGTCCGGACCCCTGGGGCGCCGGCACCCTCGAATGGGCGACGGAGTCGCCGCCGCGCACCGCCAACTTCCCGGTGATCCCGGTGGTGCACGGGCGCGACCCGCTCTGGCAGGGGGTGCCCGCGGGGCAGCCGGCCGCGGTGTCCGGGCTTGCAGCGGACGTGCGCGAAGTGCTCACCAGCACGGTGGCCGAGGCCCGGCCGGACAGCCGCACGGTGTTTCCCGAGCCTTCGCCTTGGCCTTTCCTGGCGGCGCTCGCCACCACCGTGTTCTTCATCGGCTCGATCTTCTCGCCCTGGGCGATCGTCTGGGGTTCGGTGCCGGTGGCGATCACGTTGATCGCGTGGTTCTGGCCCACCCGGCGTGAATCCGCGCACGAGCTCGCGCTGGAGAAGACGCCATGAACGAAGCCGCGGTGAAAGACGGCGCGCTCGACGTCTCGCAGCTGCCCACGGTCGTGTTCTCGCACCGCAGCCTGATGTGGTGGGGCACGCTGGGCGTGATGGCCATCGAAGGCACCCTGTTCGCCCTGGCCATCATGGCCTACTTCTACCTGCGCAGCCACCAGGCGACCTGGCCCATCACCTCGCTGCCGCCGGACCTGCTTTGGGGCACGATCAACACCTTCGTGATGCTGGCGAGCTTCTTCCCCGCCCACATGGCCAAGCGGGCCGCGGAGCGGATGGACCTGCGTGGCGTGCGGGTCTGGCTGGTCGGCTGCGTCGTGTTCGGCGTGGCGTTCTCGGTCTTGCGCGGCTTCGAATTCGCGGCGCTGAACGTGCGCTGGGACAGCAACGCGTACGGCTCCGTCGTGTGGCTGCTCATGGGGCTGCACACCACCCACATCGTGACGGACCTGATCGACACGATCGTGCTGACGGTCCTCTTCTTCACCGGGCCGCTGGAAGGCAAGCGCTACGTGGACGTGAGCGAAAATTCCTTCTACTGGTACTTCGTGGTCGCGGCCTGGATCCCGATCTACTTCGTCATCTACTGGGGCGCCCGGGCGCTGTGAGCATGAAGAAAAGCTGGATCGCACTGGTGTTCGCACCCACCGTCGCCCTCGCCACCCAGAGCGTGCTGTACGCAATGGTCACGCCGTCCTGCAGCGCGCAGATGCGGCTGAACATCCATCTCGCGGCGGCGGTGGCGCTGCTGGTCGTGGTGGTGCTTGCCGTCATGGCTTATGGGCAATCCTCGGTGTATCGGCGCGAGCCCCAGTCCCCCGATCACGACGGCGCCCAGCCGCCGGTGCCCGGCCGCTTCTTCGGTGACGTGGCGGCGGCGGTCGCCGCCCTCTCGGCGCTGGTCATCCTGGCCATGTGGTTCGGCGTCTGGGTGCTTTCCCCTTGCGCCATCATCTGATCGGGCTGGCGGCGCTGGCCCTGGCGCCGGCCCTGGCCGCGGCCCACGCGCCGGACGCGAGCGCGCTGCCGCACGCGTGGCGCTGGAACCTCGAGCCCTGGCTGCTGCTCCTGCTCGCGGCCGCGCTGGCCGGCTACGCCATCGGCTTGCGACGCTTGTGGGGCAACGCCGGCACGGGCCGCGGCGTGAGTGTCCAACAAGCGGTCGCCTTCGGGATCGGCTGGCTGTCGCTGGTGGCGGCGCTCGTGTCGCCCCTGGACACCCTGGGCAGCCACCTTTTCTCGGCGCACATGCTCCAGCACGAGTTGTTGATGGTGGTCTCCGCACCGCTGCTGGTCCTTGGTCGGCCGCTTGCCACCTGGACCTGGGCCCTGTCGCCGACGCAGCGCCGCAGCATCGGCAGGCTGTTCCAGCGCAAGGGCTGGGCCGGCTTCTGGACCACGATGACCGACCCGCTGGTCGCTTGGGCGCTGCATGCCCTGGCGCTGTGGGCCTGGCACATCCCCGCGCTGTTCGATGCCGCCCTGGAAAACGAAGGCTGGCACATCCTGCAGCACTTTTCCTTCCTCGGCACAGCCCTGTTCTTCTGGTGGGCGATGCTGGGCCACGACCCGCGTGGCCGCTACGGACCGGGGCACTCGGCAGCGTACCTCTTCACCACCATGATGCACACCAGCGCGCTGGGCGCCTTGCTCACGCTCGCGCCGACCCCCTGGTACGCGCCCTATGTGCCGCTGACCGGCGCCCTCGGTTTCGATCCGGTGGAGGACCAGCAGCTCGGCGGCCTCGTGATGTGGGTCCCGGCCGGCCTGGCCTACGTGATCGCCGCGCTCGTGGTGTTCGGCAAGATGTTGACGCGGGCGCGGGCATAGCTCCGCGCAGCGGCGCGTACCTGAAGCAGCGGTGGGTACCTGAAATCCGTCATTCCCGCCTCCGCGGATGACGCCGGTTGCGCTGGGCCGGGACCGGCACTTATCATGGCCGCATGCCCTACATGCTCCTGATCCACGAGGACCCCGCGCAGCGCGGCACCCGCAGCCGCGCCGAAGGCGAGGCGGTGTTCGAGCGCATGCTGGCCTTCGGCCGCAAGCTCAAGCAGGAAGACAAGCTGCTGGGCATGGAGTCGCTCGCGTCGCAGGCCACCGGCGCCCGGGTCCAGGTGCGCGGCGGCAAGACCCAGGTGCTGGACGGCCCTTTCGCCGAGGCCAAGGAAATGGTCGGCGGCTTCTTTCTCCTGAACTGCAAGACGCGGGACGAGGCCCTGGCGATCGCCCGCCAGTGCCCGGCGGCCGAATGGGCGACGGTGGAGGTGCGGGAAACGGCGCCCTGTTACGTCTAGGAGCATGCCCTCGGCCGACGCGTGTCGATTTTGGCCGGCCTCCTTCGTCGTGTCTGCAGAAGCCTGCGAACCGCGGCTTCCCGACTTTTGAAGGAGCCCCCATGAAATTCATGCTGATCGTCAAGGCCACGCCGGACAGCGAGGCCGGCCGCTTCCCGCCCGACCCCGAGCCGCTGTTCGCCGCCATGGCCAGCTATCACGAGGAACTGGCCCGTGCCGGCGCCTTGCTCGATGCCTCCGGGCTGCAACCCAGCAGCAAGGGCTGGCGCGTGCAATACGAAGGCGACAAGCGCCGCGTCGTCGACGGCCCGTTCACCGAGAGCAAGGAACTGGTCGCCGGCTATACGCTGATCCAGACCCGCACCCGGGAAGAAGCCATGGAGTGGTCACGCCGCTTCCCCAATCCGGTCGGCCCGGGCGCGGCCTGCCACATCGAGGTGCGGCAGCTGTATGAACTGGAAGACTTCGACGGCCTGGTCGAAGCCAGGACCGCCGAGCGCTTTCGCGACATGGGGATGAAATGACCATGGGACCGCTCAAGATCTTCGGCCTGGTGCTGGGCGCCTGCGTGCTCGTCTTCCTGCTCTACGCCACGACCCGTCCGGACAGCTTCCACGTCGCCCGTTCCACCGTGGTGCAGGCGCCGCTGTCCAGGGTGCACGCGCTGATCAACGACCTGCACCAGTTCAACACCTGGAATCCCTACAACAAGGATCCGGCCACGCGCGGTGAATACGCGGGCCCGCGTACCGGGCCGGGCGCGACCTATCACTTCGACGGCGGCAGCGGTGGCAAGGGCACGGTGCGGATCCTCGGCTCCGCCCCGACCGAAGTGGCGATGGAACTGCACATGCTCAAGCCGATGGAGGCGCGCAACAAGGTGCTGTTCACGCTGGTGCCGCGCGGCGACGCCACCGAAGTGACCTGGGCCATGGACGGCCCTAGCCCGTACATCGCCAAGCTGCTCCACCTGGTCATGAACATGGACCGCATGGTCGGCGGCGCCTTCGAGACCGGGCTGGGCGAGCTCAAGCAACGCGCCGAGCGCGGATAGGCTCACCGCCGAACCCGCTTCCCCTACCTGAACCCACCACCAGGACCCGATCATGGCCCGCAAGATCTTCGTCAACCTTCCCATCGAGAACATGGAGCGCTCCCGGGCGTTCTTCGCCGCCCTGGGCTTCTCCTTCAATCCGCAGTTCACCAACGACCAGGGCGCCTGCATGGTGATCTCGGAAGACATCTTCGCGATGCTGCTGGTGAAGCCCTTCTTCCAGACCTTCACCAAGAAGTCCATCGCCGACGCCAGGACGTCCACCGAGGTGCTGGTCTGCCTCTCGTGCGACAGCCGCGACGAGGTGGACAAACTGGTGCGGCAAGCCAAGGCCGCCGGCGCCACGGTGCCCAACGCGCCGCAGGACCACGGCTTCATGTACGGCCACGGCTTCGAGGACCTCGACGGCCACATCTGGGAACTGGCGTGGATGGACCCGAACGCGGCACCGCCCCAGGCTTGAGGGACCGGCACGGATGCAGTCGGCCACCCATCAGGCGATCGCCGCGGTCTGGCGCATCGATGCGGCGCGGGTGGTCGCCGTGGTCGCCCGCATGGTGCGCGACATCGGCGTCGCCGAGGAACTGGCGCAGGACGCGCTGGTCGCCGCGCTCGAACACTGGCCGCGCGACGGCATCCCCGACAAGCCCGGCGCCTGGCTCATGACCACGGCCAAGCGCCGCGCGCTCGACCACCTGCGGCACCTGAAGTTGCAGGACGCCAGGCACGAGGAACTGGGGCACGACCTGCAAGCACAGGAGGCGCTGGTGGTGCCCGACTTCGTCGATGCGCTCGACGCGGCGCGGCAAGACGATATCGGCGACGACCTCCTGCGCCTGATCTTCACGGCCTGTCATCCGGTGCTGTCGACCGACGCCCGCGTGGCGCTGACTCTCAAGCTGCTGGGCGGCCTCAGCACCCACGAGATCGCCCGCGCCTGCCTGGTGCCGGAGCCGACGATCGCGCAGCGCATCGTCCGCGCCAAGCGCACGCTGAGCGACGCGAAAGTGCCTTACGAGGTGCCGCGCGGTGCGGCGCTGGTCGAGCGCCTCGCCTCCGTGCTGGAGGTGGTCTACCTGATCTTCAACGAAGGCTACACCGCCACCGCCGGTGAAGACTGGATGCGGCCGGCATTGGCACAGGAGGCGCTGCGCCTGGGGCGCATGCTGGCGGGGATCGCGCCGCGGGCGCCCGAGGTGCACGGCTTGCTGGCGCTGATGGAGCTGCAGGCCTCGCGCATGGCGGCGCGCACCGATGCCGGGGGCCGGCCCATCCTGCTGCCCGACCAGGACCGTGGCCGCTGGGATCGCCTGTTGATCCGGCGCGGCCTGGATGCGCTGGAACGCGCCCGGACGCTCGGCGGGGAGCGCGGCGTCTACGCGCTGCAGGCGGCCATCGCGGCCTGCCATGCACGCGCGGCCCGCAGTGAGGAGACCGATTGGCATGGCATCGCAGCGCTTTACGCAAGCCTGGCCGAAGTTGCCCCTTCGCCGGTCGTCGAACTCAATCGCGCCGTGGCCGTCGGCATGGCGGACGGCCCGGCCGCGGGCCTGGCGATCATCGATCCGCTGTGCGCCAACCCGGCGCTGCGCCGCTATCAGTGGCTGCCCAGCGTGCGCGGTGACCTGCTGGAGAAACTCGGACGGCGCGACGAGGCCCGCGCCGAATTCATGCGCGCTGCCGAATTGGCCGGGAACGGACGGGAGCGCGACTTGCTGCTCGCCCGGGCCGAGCACTGCGCGCCTCGCACTGAGGGCCGCGGATTGCACGCCGCTCCATCCAGGCCACGCCCTTGACGGCTGCCAACCTGCTGCAGGGCTCGATCCTGCGCACGCTGCTGCGCCTGGCGGTACCGAACGTCTTCGCCATGGTCGCGGCCACGGCGGTCGGCATCGGCGAGACGCTCTACGTCGGGCTGCTCGGCAAGATCCCGCTCGCGGCGATGGCGCTGGTGTTCCCGTTCGTGATCCTGATGCAGATGTTCTCGGCGGGCGCGATGGGCGGCGGCGTGTCGTCCGCGATTTCGCGCGCCACCGGAGCCCGGCAACCCCAGCGGGTGCAGGCGCTCGCCGTGCATGCGCTGTGCATAGGTGTCGGCCTCGGGCTGTTCTTCACCGTCGTGCTGTGGACCGCGGGACCGGCGCTGTTCCAGCTGCTGGGCGGGCGAGGCGAGGTGCTGGCCCAGGCCCGCATCTATGGCGCCTGGGTGTTCTTCGCGGTGCCGGCGCTGTGGTTGTTCAACACGCTGATCTCGCTGATCCGGGGCAGCGGCGACATGCGGGTGCCCTCGGTCGCCATCCTGGCCGTCTCGCTGTTGCAGGTCGCGATCGGGGCGACGCTGGGTCTCGGCCTGGCCGGCGTGCCACGGCTCGGCATGATGGGCGTGGCGCTCGGCCAGGTGATCGCCTACTGGCTCGCTGCCGCGGTGCTCTGGTTTTACGTGCAAGGCGGCCCGACGCGCATGCGCATCGAGCCGGCGGGCGTGCGCCTGCAATGGCCGCTGTTCCAGGACATCCTGCGGGTCGGCGCGTTGGCCTGCCTGTCGCCGCTGCTGACGGTGGGGACGGTGCTGGTGGTGACCTCGCTGGTGGCGGTGCACGGCAACGATGCCCTGGCCGGCTACGGCATCGGCGCCCGGCTGGAATTCCTGCTGGTGCCCATAGCCTTCGGCGTCGGGGTGGCCGCGGTCCCCATGGTCGGCATGGCGATAGGCGCCGGCGACGTGGCGCGCGCCCGCCGCGTGGCATGGACCGGTGGTGCCGTGTCGGCGGCCTTGCTGGGTGCGATCGGCCTGGTGGTGATCGTCGCGCCGGACGCCTGGGCCGGCTGGTTCACCACGGACGCCGGCGTGCTGCAGCATGCGCGCACCTACCTGCGCTGTGCCGGCGCCGGCTTTCCGTTCCTGGGATTGGGCCTGACGCTCTACTTCGCTGCGCAAGGGGCCGGCAACGTGCTGGCGCCCGTCGCCGCCGCCTGCCTGCGCTTTCTCGTCGTGCTGGTGGTCGGGCGTGCGCTCGGTGCGGGCAGCCAGCCCTGGATGTTGTTCAGCGTCGTCGGCGGCGCGATGGTCGTGTACGGCCTGCTGACGGCACTGGGCGTGCGCTACAGCGCCTGGGGCCCGTCACCCTCGATCATTCCCGCCCGCTCCTCGTAGGGTGTGCAAGCTTGCTTGCGCACCATGCCGGCCAGCGAAGGTGCGCAAGCCAGCTTGCACACCCTACGAATCCTCGGGATGCGGCTTGGGCCGGCGATAGAACTGCGGCGCCAGCCG
>JAQGMY010000288.1 GCA_028292105.1 Ramlibacter sp. | reverse complement strand
AACAGGACGCCCTTGCCCTCCATCACCGGCTTGGCCGCCAGCGGGCCGATGTCGCCCAGGCCCAGCACGGCCGTGCCGTTGGTGATGACGGCCACCAGGTTGCCGCGGGCCGTGTCGCGGAACGCGGCCGCCGGGTCCTTGACGATCTCCTCGCACGGCGCCGCGACGCCGGGCGAGTAGGCCAGCGCCAGGTCGTGCTGGTTCACCAGCTGCTTGGTCGCCGCGATGGCGATCTTGCCGGGCGTCGGGAACTCGTGGTATTCGAGCGCGGCGCGGCGCAACTCGGCGCGCTTGTCAGCCGTGTCGAACGACGATTCGGTGGGGGGCATGGCTGTCGTCTCCTCTGGCGCGGACTGCCGCCGGCGCGGGATGCCGGGCTCCGTGGGGGTTGCGATTGTAGGTCTCGTGCGGGGCACGGCACGCGCCAGCGGCGCGCGCAGCTCAGGCGCGCATCAGGCTCTCGATCTCGGAGGCCTTGACCGGCACGTCACGTGTGATCAGGTCGCAACCACCCGCGGTGACGATGGCGTCGTCCTCGATGCGGATGCCGATGTGGTGGAAGCGCTCGGGCACGCCTTCGGCCGGCCGCACGTACAGGCCCGGCTCGATGGTGAGCACCATGCCCGGACGCAGGATGCGGCTGGGCCGGTTCTTGATCACTTCGCCCGACAGCGGGTCGTTGCGCTCGCTGACCGCGCCGACCTCGGACGGCTCGACGTAGCTGCCGCAGTCGTGCACGTCCATCCCGAGCCAGTGGCCCGTGCGGTGCATGTAGAACTGGAAGTAGGCCCGCTTCTCGATCACGTCCTCGACGCTGCCCACCTTGTCGGCGTCCAGCAGGCCCACGTCCAGCAGGCCCTGCGCCAGCACCTTCACCGTGGCGTCGTGCGGATCGTTGAAGCGCGCGCCGGCCCGGGTGGCCGCGACCGCCGCCTCCTGCGAGGCCAGCACCAGGTCGTACAGGTCGCGCTGCGGGCCGCTGAAGCGGCCGTCGGCCGGGAAGGTGCGCGTGATGTCGCTGGCGTAGCCATCGAGCTCGCAGCCGGCGTCGATCAGCACCAGTTCGCCGGCGCGCACCGGCGCCACGTCGGCGCGGTAATGCAGCACGCAGGCGTTGGCACCGGCGGCGACGATCGAGCTGTACGCGGGGTACTGCGAGCCGCCCATGCGGAATGCGTGCATCAGCTCGGCGTCCAGGTGGTATTCGCGCACGTCCTTGCCTTCGCGCAGCATGCGCGCGCAAGTCTTCATGGTCCGCGCGTGCGCGTGGGCGCTGATGGTCGCGGCGCGCCGCATGACGTCCTGCTCGTGCACGTCCTTGAACAGCCGCATCTCGTCGAGCGGCGCGCAGAGGTCGCGCTGCTGCTCGGGGCACAGCGCGCCGTAGCGCACGCGCGCCCGCACCTGGTTCAGCCAGCCGGCAACCCGCTGCTCCAGGCCCGGATGGATGGCGAACGGGAACCAGACGGTGTCGCGGTTCTCCAGCAGCTTGGGCAGCTGCTGGTCCAGCTGCGTGATCGGGTAGGCCGCGTTCACCGCCAGTGCGCCGACCGCCGCTTCGGGGCCCAGGCGGTAGCCGTCCCAGATTTCCCGCTCCAGGTCCTTCGGCTGGCAGAACAGCGTGCTGGTGCCGTCGCCCGTCACTACCAGCCAGGCGTTCGGCTCGGTGAAGCCGGTCAGGTAGTAGAAGTAGCTGTCGTGGCGGTAGAGGAAGTCCGAGTCGCGGTTGCGCTGCCGCTCCGGCGCCGTCGGGATCAGCGCGATGCCGTTGCTGCCGAGCTGTGCCGCCAGGCGGGCGCGGCGCTGTGCGTACAGGGAGGTGGGCACGGTGGTGTTCATGCCGCCATTCTCCGCGTTTAGGCCGATCCGTTCAGCAGGGTGAGGCGTTCGGGCGTGCCGACGTCGGTCCAGGGGCCGGTGTAAAGCTCCGCGCTGACCTGGCCGCGGTCCATGGCGGTGCGCAACAGCGGCGCCAGCTTCAGTTTCAGGCCCTGCGGATTGCCATGAGGTTGGCCGTCGAAAAAGGACTGGCGGAAGATGCCGGTGGTGGAATAGGTGTGGCGCCGTGGCGCCTGGTTGAGCGCAAGGCCGTCCGCCGACAGGCCGAAGTCGCCGTTCGGGTTGTGCTCGGGATTCGGAACCAGGTAGATGTGCGCCTGCTTGCCGCCGGCGACAAAACGTTCGAACGCTGCCGCCGAGAATTCGAACGCGGGCATGTAGACGTCGCCGGCGACGATCCAGAACGCCTCGTCCAGCAGCGGCAGGGCGCGGACGATGCCGCCGGCGGTTTCCAGCGCGCCGCCGAAGTCCTTGCCTTCGTGCGAGTAGCGGATCCGCACGCCGCCGGCGGCTTGCCCGTAATGCGCCTCGATCTGCTCGCCCAGCCAGGCGGTGTTGACCACGACATCGAGGAACCCGCCGCGTCCGAGCGCCTCCAGGTGATAGCCCATCAGCGGCTTGCCGCGCACCGCCAGCAGCGGTTTCGGGCAGCTGTCGGTCAGCGGCCGCATCCTTTCGCCCCGGCCGGCCGCCAGGATCATCGCCGTCGCCAGTGTCATTCTTCCTCGCCCCGGTCCAGTGAGCGCTGCTCGGTCCACTCCGGCTGGAAGCGGTTCACCAGCGCGAACATCAGCCCGCGCGCCTTGGCCGAATGGTCGCCGCTGAAGTTGCAGACGTAGACGTCGGCCGTCACCCCTCGCTGCTCGGGCCAGGTGTGCAGGCAGACATGCGACTCCGCCAGCAGCACGGTGGCGGTGACACCGCCCGGCCCCTTGCCGGTGCGCGGAAACGTGTGGAACAACTGGTCGACCGCCTGCAGGCCCACGGCCTCCACCGCGGCCAGGCACCATGCCCCCAGCTTCTGCGCATCCGTCAGCCATTCCGGCTCGCAGCGGCAGCGATACAGGTCGGCGGTGAGGTGCAGCCCATTCATGCGCTGCACTGTATGCCACGCCGGCTGCCCGGCCGTGGCAAAAGTGCCCAAATGCGGCCCGTTTAAAATCCCGGGTTTCCCCGACCCCGGAGCTGCCCCTCAATGGCCAACGATTCCCTGATGGCGAACGCGATCCGCGCGCTCGCCATGGACGCCGTGCAACAAGCGAACTCGGGCCATCCCGGTGCGCCCATGGGCATGGCGGACATCGCCGTGGCCCTCTGGCACCGCCACCTGCGCCACAACCCGGCCAACCCGCATTGGGCCGATCGCGACCGCTTCGTGCTGTCCAACGGCCATGCTTCCATGCTGGTCTACGCCCTGCTGCACCTGACCGGCTACGACCTGCCCCTGGGCGAGCTCAAGGGCTTTCGCCAGCTGCACAGCAAGACGCCGGGCCACCCCGAAGTCGACGTCACGCCCGGCATCGAGACCACCACCGGCCCGCTGGGACAAGGCCTCACCAATGCGGTCGGCATGGCACTGGCCGAGAAGCTGCTGGCCGCCGAATTCAACCGCGACGGCCACGTGGTGGTCGACCACCACACCTACGTCTTCATGGGCGACGGCTGCCTGATGGAAGGCATCAGCCACGAGGCCTGCGCGCTGGCCGGCGCCTGGAAGCTGAACAAGCTGGTGGCGGTCTACGACGACAACGGCATCTCGATCGACGGCCAGGTCACGCCCTGGTTCATCGACGATACGCCGGCACGGTTCAAGGCCTACGGCTGGAACGTGATCGGCCCGGTCGACGGCCACGACGTCGAGGCGGTCAGCCGCGCCATCGCCGATGCGAAGAACAGCGCCGACAAGCCGACGCTGGTGGTCGCCAAGACGCACATCGGCAAGGGCTCGCCCAACCGCGCCAACACCGCCAAGGCGCACGGCGAGCCGCTCGGTGCCGACGAGATCGCGCTCACCCGCAGCGCGATCGGCTGGCCGCACCTGCCGTTCGAGCTGCCCGACGCCGCGTACGACGGGTGGAACGCGCGCGCCAAGGGCGACACGCTGGAGTCCGGGTGGAACCAGCGCTTTGCCGCCTACCGTGTCGACCACCCCGAGCTGGCGCGGGAATTCGAGCGCCGCATGAAGGGCGAGCTGCCCGCGAACTTCATCGCCATGGCGGCGGAGCTGGTGAAGTCCACCGATGCGAAGGCGGAAACCGTGGCATCGCGCAAGGCTTCGCAGCTGGCGCTGGAGGCCTTCACGGCCGGCTTGCCCGAGCTGCTCGGGGGCTCCGCCGACCTGACCGGCTCCAACCTGACCAACACCAAGAGCACGCCGCCGCTGCGCTTCGACCAGGCCGGCGACGTGGTGCGGGGCGAAGGCGGCAAGATCGGCCGCCACATCAACTACGGCGTGCGCGAGTTCGGCATGGCCGCCATCATGAACGGCGTGGCGCTGCACGGCGGCTACATCCCATACGGCGGCACCTTCCTGACCTTCAGCGATTACAGCCGCAACGCGATCCGCATGGCGGCGCTGATGAAGCGGCGCGTGATCCACGTGTTCACGCACGACTCGATCGGCCTGGGCGAAGACGGCCCGACCCACCAGTCGGTGGAGCACGCCGCCAGCCTGCGCCTGATCCCGGGGCTGGACGTCTGGCGCCCGGGCGACACGGCCGAAACCGCGGTGGCGTGGACGGTCGCACTGCAGAACGTGAACCGGCCGACCGCGCTGCTGCTGTCGCGCCAGAACCTTCCCTACGCACCCAAGCAGCGGCTCGACGAGATCAGCCGCGGCGCCTACGTGCTGGCCGAGCCGTCCGAAGTGGGCGCCGAGGAGCCGCTGG
>JAQGMY010000281.1 GCA_028292105.1 Ramlibacter sp. | reverse complement strand
CAACCAGGGGCCGTTGAGCAGGCGCTGAAGCAGAACCGCACAGTGGCCGCCGCGCCGCCGCTGGCGCCGTTCGCCCGCGCGCTGGTCGACTCCGTCGGCGCGGGCGCCGAGCTGCGCGCCGTGCTGGAACTGCGGGTGCCGGAGTTGATCGCCTTCCAGGACGAGGACTACGCCAGGCGTTATGTGCGCCAGGTGGCGGCCGTGCTGCGCGCCGAGTCGGACCTGCCCGGATCGCCTTGCGCGCTGGCGCTGGCGGTGGCCCGGAACCTGTACAAGCTGATGGCCTTCAAGGACGAATACGAAGTCGCCCGACTGCTGCTGGACGACGCCGAGAAGGCCAGGCTGGCCCGGACGTTCGGCGACAGGCCGCGCGTGACGTGGCATTTGCACCCGACCTTCCTGCGCAGCCTCGGCTTCAGGCAGAAGGTCAAGCTCGGGCCATGGTTCGCACCGGCGCTGAAGCTGCTGCGCGCCGCCAAGGTCATCCGCGGCACGGCGCTGGACGTCTTCGCCCGCACCGAGGTGCGGCGGCTGGAGCGCCGGCTGCTGGCGCACTACGAAGCGGTGGTGCAGCAGCTGGCCACCCGGCTGACCGTGGGCAGCCATGACAACGCGGTGCGGATCGCGGCCCTGCCGGACATGGTGCGGGGCTACGAAGACGTGAAGCTGCGCAACGCGCGCGGCTATGCGAGCGAAATCAACCGCGAGACGGCTGCCCTCGGGCTGCAGCTGCCGCTCGCGGTCGCCTGATCAGACGACGGGGGTCATGCCCCCGTCGACGTTGATCGCGGTGCCGGTGATGTAGGAGGCGGCGTCCGAGGCCAGGAAGCAGGCCATGTTGGCGAACTCCTCCGGCTCACCGATCCGGTCCATGGGCACCCGAGAGTCGCGCACCACCTTGCGAATGAAGTCCTCCAGCGGCAGCTCGGACTTCATTTCCTTGTGCAGGCTCACCACCTGCTCGCTGCGGATCTGGCCCACGAGCAGCGCGTTCACGAGCACGTTGTGCGGCGCTCCCTCGTGGGACAGGACTTTCGTCAGCGCCAGCTGCGCCGCCCGCGTGACCGAGGTCGGTGCCGAGCCGCCGATCGGCGCCTTGGAAAACGTGTTCAGCACGTTGATGACGCGGCCCCAGCGCCGTTCCACCATCTGTGGCCAGACCAGCCGCGTCAGCCGCACGCAGGCCATCAGCTTGAGCTGCAGGTCGGCTTCCCATTGTTCGTCCGTGATCTGCACGAACGAGCCGAATGCATGGTGGCCGGCATTGTTCACCAGGATGTCGACCGGCCCCAGCGCTGCCAGCACCTGGCGGTGGGCGGCCTGGATTTGCGGCGCCGAGGTGACGTCGCCCTGCACCGTGAAGACGCGGCTGCCGGCCGGGGCCTGCGCCGTGATCTGCTCTTTCGCCGCCGCCAACGCGCTGGCGTCGCGCGCGACGATCGCCACCGCCGCGCCGCTGGCGCAAAGCCGTTTGGCCGTTGCCAGGCCCAGCCCCTTGCTGCCACCCGTGACCAGCGCGGTCCGTCCCTTCAGGTCGATCTGCATTTTGTCTTTTCCTTGTTCCGGGTCAGTCCAGCATCGACAGGTCGCGCACGGCGCCCTTGTCGGCCGAGGTCACGAGATGTGCGTAGGCCTTCAACGCCGACGACACGCGGCGCTGCCGCGGCGCGGCGGGTTTCCAGGCTGCCTTGCCCTTGGCTTCCATCTCCACGCGCCGCTGGGCCAGGACAGACTCCGTCACTTTCAGCTGCAGGGTGCGGGCGGGAATGTCGATGGCGATCTCGTCGCCGTTGCGGATCAGGCCGATCGCGCCACCCGACGCCGCTTCGGGCGAGATGTGGCCGATGGACAGGCCGGAGCTGCCGCCGGAGAAGCGGCCGTCGGTGATCAGCGCGCAGCTGGTGTCCAGGCTCCTGGCCTTGAGCAGGCTGGTGGGCTTGAGCATCTCCTGCATGCCGGGACCGCCCTTGGGTCCTTCGTAGCGGATCACCACCACGTGGCCGGGCTCGACCCTGCCGGTTCCTATGCCCAGCGCCGCCTCGCCTTCGCTTTCGAACACGATCGCGCGGCCGGTGAACTGCAGCACCGTGGCGTCGACGCCGGCGGTCTTGACCACGCAGCCGTCGGGCGCGAGGTTGCCGTGCAGCACTGCCAGCCCGCCGTCTTGCGAATAGGCGTTGGCGCCATCGCGCACGCAGCCGTTGACGCGGTCGGTGTCTACGCCCGACCAGCGCTCGGACTGCGAGAAAGCGGTCTGGGTCGGCACGCCGCCCGGCGCCGCCGAGAAGAACTTGCGCACCTGCTCCGACGGCTCCCGGCGGATGTCCCATTTCTTCAGGGCGGTGGCGAGCGACGGCGAATGGATGCTGGGCGCCGTGGTGTCCAGCAGGCCCAGGCGATCCAGTTCGCCCAGCAGGCCCAGCACGCCGCCGGCCCGGTGGACGTCCTCGACGTGCCACAGCGGTGACGACGGCGACAGCTTGGACAGGTGCGGGGTCTGGCGCGAGATGCGATCGATATCCGCGAGCGTGAAGTCGACCTCGCCCTCGTGGGCCGCTGCCAGCAGGTGCAGCACGGTATTGGTGGAGCCGCCCATGGCCACGTCCAGCCGCATCGCGTTCTCGAACGCCGTCCGGTTGGCGATGCTGCGCGGCAGGACGCTGGCGTCGTTGTCCTGGTAGAAGCGGCGGCACAGGTCCACCACCACCCGGCCGGCTTCCAGGAACAGCTCACGGCGGTCGGCGTGGGTGGCCAGCATGGTGCCGTTGCCCGGCAGCGAAAGGCCCAGTGCTTCGGTCAGGCAGTTCATGGAATTGGCCGTGTACATCCCCGAGCAGGAGCCGCAGGTCGGGCAGGCGGCCTTCTCCAGTTCCATCACCTCGGTGTCGGCGATGCGCTCGTCGCCGGCGGCGACCAGCGCCGTGACGCCGTCGATCTTCAGCGACCCGGCATTTCGCATGACCTTGCCCGACTCCATCGGCCCGCCGGAGACGAACACCGTCGGGATGTTCAGGCGCATCGCCGCCATCAACATGCCGGGCGTGATCTTGTCGCAGTTGGAGATGCACACCAGGGCGTCGGCGCAGTGGGCGTTCACCATGTATTCGACCGAGTCGGCGATCAGGTCGCGCGATGGCAGCGAATAGAGCATGCCGTCGTGGCCCATCGCAATGCCGTCGTCGACCGCGATGGTGTTGAACTCGCGACCGACGCCACCGGCGACAGCGATCTCGTCGGCGACCAGCTTGCCCATGTCGCGCAGGTGCACGTGGCCGGGCACGAACTGCGTGAACGAGTTGGCCACGGCGATGATGGGCTTCTTGAAGTCGCCGTCGGTCATGCCGGTGGCGCGCCACAGCATGCGCGCCAGGGTGTTCTGTCGGCCCTGCGTGACGCGGGCTGATTTGTAGGCCATGGTTGTCTCCTGGTTGTTGGTGCTAGTCGGCGCGCTGCTGGAGGCGGCCGCGCTCGGCGATGGCGCGTCGGCGTTCTTCGACGGCATTGGCGGCGAGCCCGCGGGCCCACTCGGCCGAGCGCTGTTTCTCCAGCCGCAGCGCATCGGCCAGCGGCAAGGCCGCGCCGTCGTCGATCAGGCGCTTGTACGCGCGCAGCGCTTCGGGCAGCGCCGAAGCCATGTCGGCGGCCAGCCGGAGCGCCTGCGGTAGCAGCTGCGGCGGCGGCACCACCCGGTTGACGAGCCCCCAGGCCTCGGCGGTGCGGGCATCGAGGAAGTTGCCGGTGAAGGCGAGTTCCTTGGCCCTCGCGCTGCCGATCAGTCGGGGCAGCTTTTGCGACAGGCCCCAGCCGGGGAGAACCCCTACCCGCGCATGCGTGTCGGCGAAGCGCGCCTGCTCCGATGCCAGGACCAGGTCGCAGGCCAGGGCGAGCTCGAAGCCGCCGGTGATCGCCACGCCGTTCACGGCGGCGATCACGGGCCATGGGAAACTGGTGACGGCGAGGACCGGGTCGTCGGCGCGCACGGGCACCACGGCCGCTGCGGCGTCATCGGTGCTCCCCAGCTCCTTCAGGTCCAGCCCGGCGCAGAACGCATCACCGGCGCCGGTCAGGACGACGCAGCGCAATTCGGGGTCCTCGCGCAGCCGGTCGAACACGCGAACGATCTCGCGGCGCAAGGCCAGCGACAGCGCATTCCTGGCACGCGGGCGGTCCAGCGTGAGCAGCACGCAGCCGTCCTGCGGCCGCTCCACACGCAGCAGCGATTCGCTGCCGGCTTCTTCGCTCATTTGCTTTTGCCCCGGATCGCCTCGGCCGCGCGGGCCCAGTCGCCTGGCGACCAGGAGGACAGGTGCGAGAAGTTGGAGCCGGTCGCCTGGTGCTCTGCGCCGTCGATGGTGATGGTCTGGCCGTTGACGTATTCGGCACCCGGCGACATCAGGTACACGGCCAGGTTGGCCAGCTCGGGCATCAGGCCGGCGCGGCGCATCGGGTTGCGGGCCGTGGGATCGAAGGAGCCTCCGGTGGGATCGAGCCGTTGGAGCATGCCCTCGGTCGGAAACAGGCCCGGCGCGATGGCGTTGCTGCGGATGCCGTGCGGCCCCCATTCCACCGCCAGCGACTGCGTCATCGCGTGCAGGCCGGCCTTGGACATGGCCGACGGCACCGCGAAAGGCGAACCATTGAAGATCCAGCTCACCAGGATCGACAACACGGAAGCTTTCTGCCCCTCGGCGATCCAGCGCTTGCCGCACTCCAGCGTGACCAGGAAGGAGCCGCGGAACACGATGCTGGCGATGGCGTCGAAGCCGCGCGGCGAGAGGTCCTGGGTCCGGCTGATGAAGTTGCCGGCCGCGTTGTTCACCAGGCCGGTCAGGGCGCCGCCGTCGGCCCAGATCTTCTCCACCATCTCCGCCACCGATTCGGCCTGGCGTATGTCGCAGGCCACGGGAACGACGCGCCCCCCGTGCGCCAGCTGCAGGTCGGCCGCGGTCTGCTGCAGCACTTCGAGCCGGCGGCCGCAGATGAAGACCTCCGCGCCGAGCATCAGGAACGCCTCGGACATGACCCGTCCGAGGCCGGTGCCGCCGCCGGTCACCAGGATGCGCTGGCCCTTGAGCAGCCCGGCGCGGTATTGCAGGTCCTCCGGGGTCATCCCTGTCCTTTCATGCCGCCGTAGCGCGGCGGGCGCTTTTCCAGGAAGGCGGCAATGCCCTCGGAGAAATCCCCGCCCTGGGTGCACAGCACCTGGTTGCGGTCTTCCATGGCGATGGCGGCCTCCAGGGATGGCGCATCGATCGCGAACGACAGTGCATCCTTGGTCAAGCGCAGACCCAGCGGCGTGCCCGCCAGCATGTCGGCTGCCAGTGCCGCCGCTTCGTCTTGCAGCGCCGGCAGTTCGGCGACCCGGCTGGCCAGGCCGAGCGCGAGCGCGCGCTGCGCCTCCAGGAAACGCCCGGTGAGCATCAATTCAGCGGCGACCGAAGCGCCCACCAGGCGCGGCAGGAAGTAACTGACGCCGACATCGCAGCCGCTCAGGCCGACGCGAATGAAGGCGACGTTCATGCGGGCATCGGGTGCCAGCAGGCGGATGTCGGAAGCCAGCGCCAGCGCGAAGCCGCCGCCACTGGCCGCGCCCTGCACGATGCTGATGACCGGTTGCGGACAGCGCCGCATGGCCAGCATCACGTCGCGCACGTTCTTCTGCACTTCCAGCATGGCGTCGACGCTCTTGCGGGCGCCGCCGTCCTGCATCTCCTTCAGGTCGAGCCCGGCGCAGAAGGCGCGGCCGGCAGCGCGCAGCACCACCACACGGGCGGCGGAGCGGGCGTTGAGGCCACCGAAGAAGGCGTTCAGGTCGGCGATCAGCGCCGCGTTCATGGCGTTCAGCCGCTCGGGCCGGTTCAGCGTGACCCAGGCCACGCCGTCGCGTTCTTCCACCAGCAGGTGTCGGTAGTCCGCCATGGCCGTCACATCGCCCGCGCGATCACTTCGCGCATGATCTCGTTGGCGCCCCCGTAGATGCGCTGGATCCGCGCGTCCACGTACATGCGGCCGATCAGGTATTCGGTCATGTAGCCGTAGCCGCCGTGCAGCTGCAGGCACTCGTCGATCACCTTGCCCTGCTGCTCCGATGACCACAGCTTGACCATCGATGCCGTGGCCGTGTCGAGCGTGCCCGCCACCAGGCGTTCCACACACTGGTCGACGAAGGCGCGTGCCACCTTGCAGGTGGTGGCCACCTCGGCGAGCTTGAAGCGGGTGTTCTGGAAATCGGCGATGGTCTGGCCGAAGGCCTTGCGCTCGCGCACGTACTCCAGCGTGGCCTGGTAGGCCCCTTCCATGGCCGCGGCCGCCATCACGCCGATGATCGTGCGTTCGTACGGCAGGTCCCCCATCAGCTGGAAGAAGCCCTGGCCCTCCTGGCCGCCGAGCAGGTTTTCCGCCGGCACCTCGACGTCGTCGAAGAACAGCTCCGAGGTGTCCTGCGCCTTCAGCCCGATCTTGTCCAGCACCCGGCCGACGCGGTAGCCCTTCGCTTCGCGGGTGTCCACGATCAGGATGGAAGTGCCCCGTGCCCGCTGTGTCGGATCGGTCTTGCACACCACCAGCACGACGCCGGCGAGATGCCCGTTGGTGATGAACGTCTTGGAGCCATTGAGCACATAGTGGTCGCCACGTTTCTCGGCCCGGGTGCGCACGCCCTGCAGGTCCGAGCCCGTGCCGGGCTCCGTCATGGCGATCGCACCGACCACTTCGCCGCGGGCCATCCGCGGCAGCCACTTGCGCTTCTGCGCCTCGGAGCCGTGATTCAGGAAGTAGTGGGCCACGATGCTGTGCACCGAAGGGCTCATGCCGGTCAGCCCGCGCCGGCTCATGGCGTCATACAGCACGGCCTCGTGGCGAAAGTCGCCGCCGCCGCCGCCGTATTCCTCCGGGATGTCCGAGCACAGCAGCCCCAGTGCGCCGGCGCGCTGCCACAGCGCGTGCCCGACATGGCCCTGCTTGCGGGCCGCCTCGTCGTGCGGGAGCATCTCGGTCTCCACGAAACGCACCACGGTGTCCTGGTACATCACCAGGTCGTCGTCCAGCCAGCCAGGTCGGAATTCAATGGTCATCGATGGGGCCCGAAAGTCAGCCTGCATGCTGGCATGACCCCCCCGGACCCCCATCGTCCGAACCGACGAATTTGCCGGCGCTAGCGCACCAGTCCTAGCCGGCGCGCCATCGCCACGGCCTGGGTGCGGTTGTTGGCGCCCAGCTTGCCATTGATGTTGCGCAGGTGCGTGCGCACGGTGCTGTCGGAGACGAACAGCTTCTCGGTCAGCGCCCGGTTGGAGTAGCCCTCGGCCAGCAACTGCAGCAGCCGGATCTCCTTGGGCGTGAGGGCCTCCATCATCGGCGGCAGCGTCACCGCGGGCGCGGTGACCGGCTCCTCCACCGCCAGCGCACCGAAGGCCGAGCGCAGCCGTTGCAGGTATTCGGCGAAGATCGGACCGGCTTCGACCGGATCGAGCCGGGCCTGGGCCCGCGCGACCAGCCGGGCCGCCACCTCGCCCTCGTCGAGCAACAGCCGCATGGCCCCTTCGGCGGCGGCCGGCAACAGCACTCGCATCAACACGGTGTGCGCCTCCTCCTGGTCGCCGCTGCGCGCCAGCGCCATGGCGTGCAGCAGGCGCAGCTTGAGGCCACGCCGGATCCGCCCGTTGCGGTCGGCCTGCGCCGCCAGCGTCTCGAGCGCCATGGCGGCTGCGCGCGGGTCTCCGGCCAGCACCTGCCAGCGCAACTGGCCGATCTCGAGGTCTTCCCAATCGTGGCCGAGGTGGTGCCGCACGCCGACCCCGCGCCACATCTCCGGCGTGCCCGCGGTGCGGAGCTCCTCGGCCGAGGCATCGACGTGCCCCTGCATCAGCAGCATCCGGGCCCGCTCCAGGCGGGCGGCGGCCGCCAACCTCGGCAACTTGCGTTCATGCCCCAGGTATTCAAGCTCGGAGAGCCCCTGGAAAGCGTGGTCGATCTCACCCTCGACGAAAGCGATGCGCGACAGCATCCGGTAGCCCAGCACCACATGGTCCGACAGCCAGACGTCGCGGGCGAGCGGCAGGTACACCTGCAGCAGCCGCTTGGCGAGTTGCAGGTCATCGCCTTCGTAGACGGAAGCCGCATAGAGCAAGCCGGCCCACGCGTTCCCCTGCGCTGCATCGAGGCTGGAGCCCTGCGTGGTCTGCACCGCCAGACGGAAGCGGGCTCGCGCCTGGCGCAGCCGGCCCTCCAGCATGTCGATCATGCCCTCGATGGTTTCGGAGTACATGCGATGGAACGCACTCGCGGCCTCCCCCTGGCTCTGCCGGGCCCGCTGCAGCAACTGCCGCGCTTCGGGAAACAGGCCGAGCATGACGGCTCCGTTGGCCGTGACGTTCACCAATGCCGCATTGGCGAACGCGGAGGGACTGGGCAACAGGTGCAGCGACCGGCTGCCGATGGCGTGCGCCTCCTCCCATCGATCCAGCAGCGCGAGCATCGACGCCTGCAGAGCCGCGACGTGCACCTTCAACTCCGGGTCTGCGGACTGCTCGATGCCGGCCGTGTGCATCAAGGCGAGGCCGGCCTGCGGGCCGCGCGTGAAGCAGGTCGACCAGCTGTAGGCGACCTGCAGCAGCGGCTGCTCCTTGAGGGACGCCTGCGGCAAAGCATCGAACCAGCGGGTCAGCAGGCGAAGCCGTCCCTGCATCAACAGCGGTATCGCCTGCTGCTGCAGCACCTGGACCGCCTCGCCGACCGCGCCGGCGGCGATGAAGTGGTCCACCGCGGGGACCGGCCGGTTGTCCTGCAGGAACCAGCGCGCAGCCGCCAGGTGGAGGTCGGCCACCGCCGCGGGCATTTCACGCTGCAACTGTGCGCGCAAGAAGCTGGAAAAAAGGCTGTGGTAGCGCCAGTGGCCCGGCCGGCCCTCGATCGGCATCAGGAACGCGTTGCTGCTCGCCAGCTTGCGCAGGGTCGCTTCGGTCTCCGTGCCGGGGATCAGCACTGCACAGAGGGGCGCGGAGAACTCGCGCAGGATGCTGGTCGACAGCAGGAGCCGGCGAACCTCCGGCGGCTGCTGCGCCAGGACCTCCTCGGCCAGGTATTCCGCAAGGCTCTCTTCGGTTCCGGAAAAGGCGGAGATGAACTCGCGCGGGTGCCGGTGACGCTCCAGCGCCAATGAAGCGAGCCAGAGGGCCGCGACCCAGCCTTCAGTCTTGGAATGCAGCACGCCCACATCGTCGTTGCCGAGACCCTCCGCGCCGCGCGCACCGAAAAAGCGCCGCGTCTCGTCGAGCGAGAAGCGCAACTTGTGCACGTCGATCTCCAGCAGGTGGCCACTGGCCCGCAGCCGCGCGAGCCGCAGGTCCGGCACGTTGCGCGCCCCGATGATCAGGCGCGAGCCCGCGGGCAGGCGATCGAGCAACTGCGCCATCAAGGCGGTCACGCCCGGAGCGCGGATCACCTCGAATTCGTCGATGAAGAAGGCAAAGGGGAAAGGGATGGCCGAAATGCGCTCCATCAGCGCCAGCGCGACCTCACCGAGCGGTGCGCCATCGGCAGTGCCGGGCCCGGCGATGGCATCGTGCGGCGCGAGCTCATGAACCGCGCGACCGAGGTAGGCCAGGAACCGCGATGGATCGTTGTCTGCGCTATCCAGCGTGAGCCAGGCCGTCGCCACGTCCGCCGCTTCCAGCCGTTGCCGCGCCTGCGCCATCAATGTCGTCTTGCCGAAGCCGGCCGGCGCGCGAACCAGTACCAGTCGGGCCCGGTTCTGGACGATCTCCTCGACGAGACCGTCGCGGGGCACCTGCCGCGCGTCGGCCGCGGGTGGATTGAACTTGGTCGCGACGAGGACGGGGGATAACGAGATCAAGGCACCTCCCGATCCATGAACCGGGTACGACTGGGAAAACCAGGACTACGAGTTCGTAGCATCGAGTCTACGCTTGCGA
>JAQGMY010000245.1 GCA_028292105.1 Ramlibacter sp. | reverse complement strand
GCTGACGGTCTACGACGTGCTGCTGGAGTCCGCCTCCGTCGTCGAAGCCCGCGTCAAGAGCGAACGGCTGGTGGAAGCCAAGTGCAGCTATGACATCCTCGGTGCCAGCCGGGACCTGGCCGGCGCCGAAGTGGAACTGGTGGACGTCGAGCGCCGCGAGAAGCGCCTGAAGCTGGCGCTGGAGCCGGTGGCAGACGACTACGACTTCGTGCTGATCGACTGCCCGCCGTCCCTGTCGATGCTCACCCTCAACGGCCTGTGCGCCGCGCACGGCGTGATCGTGCCGATGCAGTGCGAGTACTTCGCGCTCGAGGGCCTGTCGGACCTGGTGAACACCATCAAGCAGGTGCACGCCAACTTGAACAAGGACCTGGAGATCATCGGCCTGCTGCGCGTGATGTTCGACCCGCGCATCACGCTGCAGCAGCAGGTGAGCGACCAGCTCAAGGCGCATTTCGGCGACAAGGTGTTCAACACCGTGATCCCGCGCAACGTGCGGCTCGCCGAGGCCCCGAGCTACGGACTGCCCGGTGTGGCCTTCGATCCGGCCGCGCGCGGCAGCCAGGCCTTCGTCGAGTTCGCGAACGAGATGGTGGCCCGTCTCGGCAAAATGAAGTAGGTGGTCGGTCAACACCGGCGCCACTCTGTTGCTCTTATAGCTATAGCAATGAAACCTCGCAACGTCCTCATCCTGCCGGGCTGGAAAGGCAGCGTCCCGAAACACTGGCAGTCGCTGTGGGAACAGCGGCATGGCTATCAGCGCGTCGAACAGCACGACTGGATGAAGCCGCTGCGCGGCGACTGGATCGCGCGGCTGGAGGAAGTGATCCTCACCTGCGACGAACCGGTGGTGCTGGTGGCGCACAGCCTCGGCTGCATCCTGGTGGCTGCGTGGGCCGCGGCTTCGCACAACACGCACCGCGTGAAGGCGGCGCTGCTGGTGGCGCCGGCGGATGCGGAGAGGCCGGAAATACGAGAGCAGATCCCGTCCTGGTCGCCGATCCCGCTGCAGGCCTTGCCCTTCCCGGCGCTGCTGATCGGCAGCCGCGACGATCCGTATTGCGCCCTCGAGCGCTCGCGCCTGTTCGCGCACGCGTGGAACGCGCAGTTCATGGACTACGGCCTGGCAGGCCATATCAATGCCGACTCCGGGCTGGCCAGCTGGCCCGAGGGACACGTCCTGCTGCAGGACCTGATGAAAGATTAAGCACTCCATGGTCACCAAGAAACCCAAGGGCCTAGGCCGCGGACTCGAAGCACTTCTCGGCCCGAAGGTCGCGGAGGGCGGCAACGGCGACTCGCAGCCGACCCATCCCGGGCAGCCCGCCTCGCTGCGGCTGGAGGACATGGTGACGGGCATGTACCAGCCGCGCACGCGCATGGACGAGGGCGCTCTCTACGAGCTGGCCGAGTCGATCAAGGCGCAGGGCATCATGCAGCCGATCCTGGTGCGGCAGCTGGGCGAGGGCGCCAACTCCGGCAAGTACGAGATCATCGCCGGCGAGCGCCGCTTCCGCGCCGCCAAGCTGGCGGGGCTGGACAGCGTGCCGGTGCTGGTGCGCGACGTGCCCGACGAAGCTGCCGCCGCCATGGCGCTGATCGAGAACATCCAGCGCGAGGACCTCAACCCGCTGGAAGAAGCGCAGGGCCTGCAAAGGCTGATCAAGGACTTCGGGCTGACGCACGAACAGGCGGCGCAGGCGGTCGGTCGTTCGCGCAGTGCCGCCTCCAACCTGCTGCGCCTGCTGAACCTGGCCGACCCGGTGCAGACCATGCTGATGGCCGGCGACATCGACATGGGCCATGCCCGGGCGCTGCTGGCGCTGGAGCGTGCCGCGCAGATCACGGCGGCCAACCAGATCGCGCAGAAGAAGCTCTCGGTGCGCGAAGCGGAGAGCCTGGTGAAGAAGATAGGCGCCGAATTCAGCCTGACTTCACCCAAGCCGAAGCAGGAAAAGTCACGCGACCTCAAGCGCATCGAGGAGGAGCTGTCGGACCTGCTCACGGCACAGGTGGACGTGCGCGTGAAAAAGCGGGTCAAGCGCCACGGCCGCGTCGAGGAGATGGGGGAGGTGAGCATCCAGTTCGGGTCGCTGGAAGAACTGAATGGCCTCATCGACAAGCTCAGGGGCTGATGCAGCCGTGATGTAGGAACGCGTGCACAGCCGTTTGGCAGGCGCGGTCTACCGGTACCGAGGCGACGGCCTCCAGGGCTAGATCGAGAAGATCTTCCCCGGATTCATGATGTTCTTCGGATCCAGCGCGCGCTTGATCGTGCGCATCATCTCCACCGCACCGGCGCCGGCTTCGTCCACCAGGAAGCCCATCTTGTGCAGGCCCACGCCGTGCTCGCCGGTGCAGGTGCCGCCCATGCTCAACGCGCGCGCCACCAGCGTGTGGTTCAGGCCCTCGGCGACCACGCGCTCGTGCGGCAGGTTCGGGTCGAGCAGGTAGCCGAAGTGGAAATTGCCGTCGCCGACATGGCCGACCAGGAAGTACGGGATGCCGCTGGCATCGGCTTCGGCCACCGAATCGAGCAGGCAGTCGGCCAGCCGCGAGATCGGCACGCAGGTGTCGGTGGAGATCACCTTGCAGCCGGGACGCGATTGCACGGCGGCGAAGTAGGAGTTGTGCCGTGCGGTCCACAGGCGCGTGCGCTCCTCTGGCGTGGCGGCCCACTCGAAGGCGTTGCCGCCGAACTCGCCGGCGATCTCCTGCACCGTTTCCGCCTGCTCCTTCACGCCCGTCGGCGAGCCGTGGAATTCCATCAGCAGCAGCGGCTCCTCGCGCAGGGTCAGCTTGCTGTGCGCGTTCACCAGGCGCACGCTGTTGCGGTCTATCAGTTCGACGCGCGCGATCGGCACACCCAGCTGGATGATCTGGATGGTGGTGCGCACCGCCGCCTCGATGCTGGGAAAGGAGCAGATCGCCGCCGAGATCGCTTCGGGGATCGGGTACAGCTTGAGCGTGACTTCCGTGATCACGCCCAGCGTGCCTTCGCTGCCGACGAACAGGCGCGTGAGGTCGTAGCCGGCCGACGACTTCCTGGCCCGCGTGCCGGTGCGGATCACTTCGCCGCTGGCCGTGACCACCTCCAGCGCCAGCACGTTCTCGCGCATCGTGCCGTAGCGCACGGCATTGGTGCCGGAGGCGCGGGTGGCGCTCATGCCGCCCAGGGAGGCGTCGGCGCCCGGGTCGATCGGGAAGAACAGGCCGGTGCTCTTGATCTCGTCGTTCAGCTGCTTGCGCGTGACGCCGGGTTGCACGGTGACGGTCAGATCCTCGGCGTGGATCGCCAGCACCTTGTTCATGCGCGCCACGTCGATGCTGATGCCGCCCTGCACGGCCAGCAGGTGGCCCTCCAGCGACGAGCCGACGCCGAAGGGGATCACCGGGGTGTCGTGCTCGCTGGCCAGCCGCACCGCATCCGCAACGTCCTGCGTGCTCTCGGCGAACACCACCGCGGCGGGCGGCGGCACCTGGAAGGACGACTCGTCGCGGCCGTGCTGCTCGCGCACCGCCATGGCGGTGGAGCAGCGTTCACCGAAGCGCGCCTTGAGCGCGGCGACCAGGGCCGGCGGGACGTCGCGCTGGCGGACTTCCGGAACGAGGTGCGACAGGACGGTGGGTGCGTTCATGCTTGTCTCCGGGGGGAGGCCGAAGTGTAGTCCCCCGCGTCACGCCGCCGCCCACCCGCTGCCTCCCGGCGCGGCAACGCGCCGATGCGCTAACGCAGCGAGTCCTCGTACTCGAAGCGCGAGATGATGCCGTCGAAATTGCGGTCCATCTCTTCGAAGCTCATGGTCGAGATCGACAGCCGCGCCGCTTCCGCGCGGGTCAGCTCGCCGTCGTGGTTGGCATCGGCAAAGTAGAACGACCGGGCCTGGTCGGTGGCACTGAAACCACCCGCGCCGCCGGCCGGGCGCTGGCCAGGGCCGCGCACGGAGCTACCCGCCCCACCGACAACGTTCGTCGCGGGCACGACCAGCGTTCCATCGACCGGCAGGAGCTCGGCCGGGACGGTGGTGCTCCCCGTGACCGGGCTCCCGGGCGGGGTGATGCCGGTGCTGCCGGCAGCGTTGGCCGCCACCGGGTCGGTCGACACGGCCGCGCCGCTGCCGGACGTGATGCCGGCCGGGAACACCGGCCGCAGCCCCGCCGGATTGGGTGCCGCCGTGGCGGCGCGGGCGCTGGCTGACGGCGCGGAACTGGCGGACGGGTGCACCCTGGCAACCTGGGCCTGCACGGTGGCGCCCGAGGCGGCGACCACCCCGAGGGCGACGAGACGGCTCAATGCATGCATGCGAGGCTCCTGCCATCTGTGTGCCGCCCAGGCGCGGGCAGCGTGTTGCCATGGTGTGGCGCGCGGCATGCCCGTGGCAACGAGGTCGATGCGGAAGTTGCTGTAGGACCGATCGCGTGCTGAGCGCACAATCCGGCCACCACGGCCCCGACAGGAGAAAGCATGGGCAAGCGGCTGACCCAGATCGCCACGCGCACCGGAGACGACGGCACCACCGGCCTCGGCGATAATACGCGCGTCCCCAAGGACCACCTGCGGGTGCACGCCATGGGCGAAGTCGACGAGCTCAACTCGCACATCGGCCTGCTGCTGTGCGAGCCGCTGCCCGCCGCCGCGGCGGCGCTGCTGTCGGAGATCCAGCACCAGCTGTTCAACCTCGGCGGTGAGCTGTCCATCCCCGGTTTCGAATTGCTGAAGGCCGAAGCGGTGGCCGCGCTGGACGACGCGCTGGCGCACTACAACGCCGAGCTACCGAAGCTGGAGGAATTCATCCTGCCGGCGGGCAACCGCGCGGCGGCGCAGGCTCATGTTTGCCGCACCGTGGCGCGTCGCGCCGAACGCGCCGTGGTGGCGCTGGGTGCGCAAGACCCGCTGCGGCCCACACCGCGCCAGTACCTCAATCGCCTGTCCGACCTGATGTTCGTGCTGGCCCGCGTGTTCAACCGGATGAATGGCGGGGACGACGTGTACTGGAAGAGCGAGCGGATGCAGCGCGCGAGCTAGCCACCGCCGCGGCGGTCTTCTCGAAAGCTCCGGGTACGAAACTAGCGCTCCGGCAGCACGGCCATCGTGATGCGCGACACGCAGGTCAACTCGCCGGCGTCGTTCCTCAGTTCGATATGCCAGACCTGCGTGCTGCGGCCGATGTGGACCGGCGTCGTGGTGCCCGTCACCCAGCCGTCCTTGGCGCCGCGGATGTGGTTGGCGTTGATGTCCAGGCCGACGCAGCGCGCGCCCTCCGGCAGGCAGTACATGGCGCCGCAGGAGCCCAGTGTTTCCGCCAGCACCACGCTGACACCGCCGTGCAGCAGCCCGTACGGTTGCCGGGTGCGGTTGTCCACCGGCACCCGCGCCTTGATGTAGTCGTCGCCCACCTCCAGGAATTCCATGCCCAGGCATTCGGGCGCGGTGTTCTTGTGGGCGGCGGTGAGCGCCTCGACGGAGATCGGTCTTTTCCAGATGGCCATGCGCGCGATGTTAGCGCGCCGGCGTCTCGACCACCGGCGCATCGGCGACGGAAACGCCGGTCGACTCGTTGCGGTTGAGGAGGGCGTACAGCAGGATCGCGCCGAAAGTGGCGGTGCCGATGCCGCCCAGCGCGAAGCCGCCGAACTTCAGGGTGAAGTCGCCGGTGCCCAGCACCAGCGTGATCGCGGCGACGATCAGGTTCCTGTTCTTCGAGAAGTCGACGCGGTTGTCGACCCAGATCTTGGCGCCGGCGATCGCGATCAGGCCGAACACCACGATGCTCACGCCGCCCATCACCGGCAGCGGGATCGCCTGGATCACGGCGCCGAACTTGGGCGAGAAGCCCAGCACGATCGCGAAGATCGCCGCCACCAGGAAGGCGGCGGTCGAATAGATCTTGGTGGCGGCCATCACGCCGATGTTTTCGGCGTACGTCGTCACGCCGGTGCCGCCGGCCATGCCGCTCACCATGGTGGCGACACCGTCGCCGATGAAGGCGCGCCCCATGTACTGGTCGAGGTTGCGGCCGGTCATCGCGGTCACCGCCTTGATGTGCCCCAGGTTCTCGGCGACCAGGATGATGGCCACCGGCACGATCAGCAGCATGGCCGAACCGGTGAACACCGGCGAGGTGAAATTCGGCAGCCCGATCCACGCCGCGTTGGCGATGCCGGCAAAGTCGATCGGCTTGCCCAGGCCCATCACGTTGGTAAGCAAGCCGTAGATGATGCTGGCGGCGATGAGCCCGACCAGGATCAGCAGGCGCTGCACCATCCCGCGGGTCAGCACCGCGACCAGGCCGACACAGACGAAGGTCACCACCTGCATCCAGCTTTCGAAGTTGTTGCTGGCCATGTTCTTGACCGGGATGCTGGCCAGGTTCAGGCCGATCACGGCGACCACCGCGCCGGTGACCACCGGCGGCATGAAGCGCTCGATCCATTGGGTGCCGACCGTGTGCACGATGAAG
>JAQGMY010000232.1 GCA_028292105.1 Ramlibacter sp. | reverse complement strand
AGCGCCGCCTGCACCGCCAGTGCAACGTCCTGCGCCAGGCGCCGCGCTTCGATCTCGGTCGACATTTCTTCCACCCGCGTGGGCAGCGCCGCGGCGAGCTGGTCGAGGGCCGGATGCATGCCTCTTGGCGGTGCCAGTTCGTGCGCCAAGGCGGCCGCGGCATCGGCCTTGCGCAGCGCCCGCAACAGGTCCAGCGCCATGATGTTTCCGGCGCCCTCCCAGATCGAGTTGAGCGGCATCTCGCGGTAGATGCGGGCCATCACCCCCTGGCCACCCTCTTCCACGTAGCCGTTGCCGCCCAGGCATTCCATCGATTCCTGCGCGAAGTGGCTGCCCCGCTTGCAGATCCAGAACTTGGCGACGGGCGTCAACAGGCGCGCCATCGCCGCTTCGTGCGCGTCGCCCCGGCGGTCGAAGGCCCGCGCCAGGCGCAAGGACAGCGCCGTCGCCGCTTCGCTTTCCAGTGCCAGGTCGGCCAGCACATTGCGCATCAGCGGCTGCTCGAGCAGGGGTTTGCCGAAGGCCATGCGCTGCGAAGTGTGGTTCAGGGCCAGCGATAGCGCCTGCCGCATCAGGCCGCTGGTGCCGAGCGCGCAGTCCAGCCGGGTCATGGTGCCCATTTCCAGGATCTGCGGCACGCCTCGCCCTTCTTCACCCACCAGCCACGCGGTCGCGCCGTGGAACTCGACTTCCGAGCTGGCGTTGGCCTTGTTGCCCAGCTTGTCCTTCAGCCGCTGGATCCGGATCTCGTTGCGTGTGCCATCGGGCAGCACGCGCGGCAGGAACAGGCAACTGAGGCCGGAGGCGGTCTGCGCCAGCACCAGGAAGGCGTCGCACATGGGCGCCGAGAAGAACCACTTGTGGCCGGTGACCCGATAGCGCGGCCCCCAGGCGTCGGAGGCTTCGGGCTCGGCATGCGTGCTGTTGGCCCGCACGTCGGAGCCGCCCTGCTTTTCCGTCATGCCCATGCCCATGGTGACGCCCGCCTTGTCGCGCCAGGGCTTCAGTGCCGGGTCGTACTCGCGGCTGGTGAGCTTGGGCGCCCAGTCGGCGTACACGGCGCTGTTGCCGCGCAAGGCCGGCGTGACCGCGTAGGTCATGGAGATCGGGCAGAGGATCGAGGGCTCGAGCTCGGTGAAGAGGGTGAAGCCGGCCGCCCTCAGCAGGTGGGTATTGCTGGTGCCCTCCCCGTCCGGGCCAGGGCTGGGCTGGGGGCGCTGCCACGGCGTCCCATGCAATCCCGCGCCTACCGCTGCGGCCATCAGGGCGTGATAGCTCGGATGGAACTCGACCTCGTCGATGCGCCGGCCGAAGCGATCATGCGTATGAAGTTCAGGCGCGTGCGTGTTGGCGAGCCGGGCATGCGTCTGCATCGCTTCGGTGCCCAGCAATGCACCCAGCCGCGACAGCGACGCAGTGTCCAGCTGCGGTGCGTTGAAACGCAGCGCGTCGCGTAGCGGGCGGTTCGTTTCGAACAGGTTGTAGCCCACCAGCGGCTCGGGCTGGTTCAGGACTTCGTGCGTGCGCTCGGACATGGGGCCTCCCTGGCTGCGGGGACCGCCCTAGTATCGCGCACCCGCCCGGGCAGCGCCCTACCGCCTGCGATCCGCATACACGCGCGCCCAGGTGCCCGCCACGTCGCGCACCTCGGCTCCGGCCAGCGCCCCGCGCTCCAGCAGCAGCTGATGCAGCCGCGGCAGCCGGTAATGCGGCACGGCCGGATACAGGTGATGCTCGAGGTGGTAGTTCACGTGGTGCGGGAACAGCACTGCGCCGGCGATGCGGTTCAGGGCGCCGCCCCAGGTACGGTTGGTCCGCGCCGCCGTCAAGGGGGAGCCCAGGTCGTCGACCGCTCCATGTTCGAGGATCGCCCGCAGCCGCAGCACCGGCTGCAGCACCGTCACCAGCGGCAGCACCCACAGCAGCAGGTAAGCCAGCAGCCCCTGGCCGCCAGCCAGAAGGTACGCGACCACCGGGGCAAGGACGTGCAGCCCGACGACCCACCAGCGATCCCGGCGCGCCGCCGACCGCAAGGCAGGCGAGGTGTCGTCCAGCGGCCGGATCGCCCGCTGCGTCACGTCGTTGATCGCCGGCGCGCCGAAGAAATAGGCGAAGGTCTTCCAGGCGTTCAGCCCGAGCAGGTCATGCCACAGCTTGTCGACGAGGTAGCGGCGCCCGCGCGGGTAGCCGCCGTGGATCGCCGTGTCGGGGTCTTCCTCGGTATACAGGTTGTTGTGGTGCAGCCGGTGGGTGACGCGGTACGTGCACATGGAGATGCCGCTGACCATGCCGACGAAGCGTCCCACCGCATCGTTGGCCCCGCGGTGCGCGAACAGGCGATAGTGCGCCGCTTCGTGGGCCAGGATGAACAGGCCGTGCTGGGCGATGCCGATCACGAAGATGCTGGCCAGCATCCAGGCACTGGGCCAGCTGAAAAGCGCGAGTCCGACAGCCACGGCGATCAGCCCGAAGGTCTGCGCCAGCGCCAGCAGCGAGCGGCCGGTGGACAGCTGCGTCAGCGGCGCCAGTTCGGCGGCCGACAGCAGCCGCCGGGCCTGCGCATTGCGCGCACCCGGGGCCCGCAAGTCGTCGCGGAACTCCTCGCCGGCGCCCGCCGTCTGCACGGCTGCCTCAGACCAGCTTGACCAGCTGCTTGCCGAAGTTGCGGCCCTTGAGCATCCCGAGGAAGGCTTCCGGCGCGGACTCCAGGCCTTGCGCCACCGATTCCCGCGGACGCAGCTTGCCGCTGCCCACCAGGGTGCCCAATTCCTGCAGCGCCTGCGGCCACACCTCCATGTGCTCGCTGACGATGAACCCTTGCAACTTGATCCGGTTCGTCAGCAGCAACTGGGGATAGGCCATCGGGATGGGCTGGCCGTCATAGCCGGCGATCATCCCGCACAAGGCGATGCGGCCGTGCGCGTTCATGCGCAGCATCACCGCATTCATCACCATGCCGCCGACGTTCTCGAAGTAGCCATCGATGCCGTCCGGGCAGGCTTCCTTCAGCGCCTTGGCCAGCGAAGCCGCGTCGGCATGCTGCTTGTAGTCGACGCAGGCGTCGAAGCCCAGTTCCTCGGTGACGTAGCGGCACTTCTCGGGGCCGCCGGCGATGCCGACGGCGCGGCAGCCGCGAACCTTGGCGAGCGCACCCAGGGCGCTGCCCACCGCGCCACTGGCGGCGCTGACGACGACCGTCTGCCCTGCCTCGGGCTCGATGATCTTCACCAGCCCGTACCAGGCGGTCACGCCCGGCATACCGACGGCCCCCAGGTAATGCGACAGCGGCACGTGCGTGGTGTCGACCTTCTTCAGCGCGCCGGGCTGGTCGCCGGCGACCACGCTGTATTCCTGCCAGCCGCCGAAGCCGACCACCTTGTCGCCCGGCTGGTACTTGGGGTTGCGGCTCTCGACCACCTCGCCGACCGTGCCGCCCTGCATCACCTGCCCCAGCGGCTGCGGCGCGGCGTAGCTCTTGGCGTCGTTCATGCGGCCGCGCATGTACGGGTCGAGGCTGAGGAAATGGTGGCGCACCAGCACCTCGCCCTCTTTCAAGGCCGGCGTTTCCGTCGTGACCAGCTTGAAGTTGCCGGCAGTGGCTTCGGCCTGTGGCCGGTTGTCCAGGTGGATCTGCTTGTTGGTCGGCATGGCTGGCCCTTTCAGTCGGTGGAGATGGTGTTCGCGCCGCCGGGCTGGGCCGGGGGCTTGACGTATTTGAAGGTGCCGGTGGCGTGCGCGCAGGCCTTGCCTTCGGCGTCGAAGACGGTGCCTTCGGTGAAGGCCATCGACCGGGTCCGGTGCATCAGCCGCCCCTTGCCGGTGAGCAGGCCCCGGCAGGGCTGCATGAACGTCGTCTTCATCTCGATCGTGACGACGCCGATCTCCGCGTCGACGCTCCGCGCGGCGGTCGCCATGGTCACGTCCAGCAGCGTCATGATCGCGCCGCCGTGCGTCACCAGGAAAGAGTTCATGTGCTCGGGCCTCGGCAGGTACTGCAGTTCTGACGCTCCCCCCTCCATCATGATCAGCTTGAAACCGAGGTGATGGACAAACGGGATCTCGACCCCGAAAATCATAGGACCCCCACGCTTGTCACTTCGTGTACTGCGCTGCCCCCCGAGGGGGCCCAGCCGCCTTCGGGCGGCCGTGCGGCGGCTGTGGGCGTACCCACGCTTCAGCCCCCGTGCACGACGCTGACACCGCCGTCCACCGCCAGCCACTGGCCGGTGATGTGCTTGCCGGCATCCGACGCGTACAGGAGCGTGATGCCCTTCAGGTCCTCGTCGTCGCCCAGGCGTCGCAGCGGCGCGTTCTCGGCGAGTTTGTCGACACCGATACGGTCGAGCGTGCCCTTGGTCATCTTGCTCGGGAAGAAGCCCGGGCAGATCGCATTCACGTTGATGCCGTACTTGCCCCACTCGCAGGCCAGCGCCTCGGTGAAGGTGATGACGGCGCCCTTGGACGTGTTGTACGCCAGGGTCTGCATCTCGGGCGGGTTGCCGCCCAGGCCGGCGATGGACGCGATGTTGATGATGCGGCCGGACTTGCGCGGGATCATGCTGCGCTTGGCGATGTGCTGGCTCAGGATGAAATAGCCGCGGACATTGAGGTTCATCACCTTGTCCCAGGCTTCCACCGGGTGGTCTTCCGCCGGTGCGCCCCAGGCGGCGCCGGCGTTGTTGACGAGGATGTGGACGTCGCCCATGCGCTCCATGGTCTGGTCGGCCAGCCGGCGGATGTCTTCCTCGCGCGAGCAGTCCGCCGCGCTCCAGCGGGCGTCGATGCCGGCGGCTTGCAGGTCGGCCGCGGCTTCTTCCAGGTCGCCTGCCTTGCGCGAAGTCAGCATGATCCGCGCGCCGGCTTCGCCCAATGCAAACGCCATCTGCAAGCCCAGGCCGCGCGATCCCCCGGTGACCAGGGCCGTCTTGCCTTCGAGGTTGAAGAGTTGCTGCACCGTGCGGCTGCTCATGTTCAGGTCTCCTCCGTCGGGGATGTCGATTGTGCGCCCGGCGCCGGCGCCTCCGGGATGCGCGAACGCAGGTAGACCAGCACCACGCCGATCGCCATGGCGATCGCTCCCATCACGGACAATGTCCAGCCGCCGGCCGGGGTCTCGCGATGCGAAGCGATGCCCAGGGCCAGCACGAACAGGCCGACGAAGATCAGGATCCAGGTCAGCTTGTCCATGCGTGCCAGGGTTTGCGGGTTTGTCAAATTCAAAAGGCCTCCTCAGGCATGGTGGCGCAGGTGGTGTCGCGCGTTTCGACGACACGCAGCCAGGCCGGGATTTTCGGTAATTCGTAATGGAAGAAGTATCGCGCGGCGCGCACCCTGCCCTCCTGCTGCGGCGTAGCCGCCTGCGGCGGCAGGACCAGCAACACGTCGAGCCAGGCCCAGGCGATCACCAGGTGGCCGAAAGCCTGCATGTAGGGCACGGCGTTGAGCAGCGCATCGGTCGGGTTGCCGGTGGCCCACGCCGCCTTGGTGGCGGCACCCACCTTCTGCAGCGCCTGGCCCAAGGCATTGGC
>JAQGMY010000212.1 GCA_028292105.1 Ramlibacter sp. | reverse complement strand
TACGAAAACCGGACGTTCAGCCGAGCAGCCGCGCCAGTGTCAGCAGCGCCAGCAGCACCATCCACAGCACGACCGAACGCCAGACCAGCCCGACGATGCTGCGCAGGTGGGCAACCTCGGCTTCGCGCCCCGGCGTGCTGGCGGTGTCCAGCGGCGGCTCGGGGCCCAGGCCGGCAGTGCGGAAGCCCTGCGAGCCGTCCGGAGCGAAGGCGGGCTTGAGCGCTTCGCCGCCGAGGCGCACGTTCACCGCGCCCGAAGTCGCCGCCAGGATCACGCCGTCGTTGTCGTTCGGAAAGCGTTGCGCGTAGTTGCGCCAGCAGTCGATGGCGTCCTCGAAGCTGCCGACGACGGCGAAAGCGATGGCGGTGACGCGTGCCGGCAACCAGTCGACGACGGTCCACGCGTGGCTGGCAGCGGACTGCAAGGCCTCGCTCGCCGGCTGCACCCGGGTGCGGTTGCGGTGGCGCCAGTAGCGCACCACGAACTCCGCCATCCGGTACATCACGGCGCCCGCGGGGCCGAGCCCGAGCGCCGCCAGGATCGAGAACCACGCCAGCACGCCGAACACGTGCCGATGCGCCGCCAGCACCGAAAACTCGATCACGTGACGGACGATCTCGCTGCGCGGCAGCTCGCTGGCGTCGACCCGCTGCCACAGCGCCAGCAACTGGCGCGCGCGCAGTTCGTCGCCGGCTTCGAGGGCGTCGCGGATGGCGGTGAAATGGTGGCTGAACTGGCGAAAGCCCAGGGTGGCGTACAGCACCACCACGCTCCACAGCATGGCGAAAGGCCAGCCCGCATAGGTGATCAACACCCAGTGGATCCCCAGGGCCAGCAGCGAGGGCGCCAGCACCGCCAGCGCCCATGCCACCCACCCATGCTGCGGCTTGCCGGCATCGAAATTCCTGCTGACCCAACGCGCCCACACCCGCAGTCCGGTGTGGATCGGGTTGTGCGCCCCGAGCGGCCGCACCTGCTCGATCAGCAGGGCGAACAGGATCGCAAAGAAGCTCATGGCCTCGGATGATAGCGGCGCGGCATGGCGCGCCTATGCGGACAGGAAGCGATACAGGTTGCGCAGCATGCCCGCCGTTGCGCCCCAGATGAAACGCTCGTTCGGGCCGTCGTGGTAGGGCATGGAGAACCATTCGCGGCGGGTGCCGCTGAATTCGATGGCATGCCGATGGTGGTGCGCCGGGTTCATCAGGAACTCCAGCGGCACTTCGAAGGCGTCCGCCACTTCGTGCGGGTTCAATGTCAGGCGGTAGTCCGGCCGCACCAGGGCGATCACCGGCGTGACGATGAACATCGTGCCGGTGGTGTAGGTCGGCATCGTCCCTATCACTTCGGCCAGCGGGCGCTCCAGGCCGATCTCCTCGTGCGCTTCGCGCAGCGCCGTATCCACCGAATCGATGTCGGTGTCGTCACGCTTGCCGCCGGGAAAGGCGATCTGGCCGGAGTGGGTGGACAGGTGCGTGGTGCGTTCCGTGAGCAGCACCATCGGCCGCTCGCGCATGACGATAGGCACCAGCACCGCGGCATCCGCCGTTTGCCGGTCGGTGAAGCGCGGCTCCGCCCGCACTTCCTGCTCCCACTGGGGCGGCTTGGCGAAGCGGCGGCGCAGGGCCTGCGGCGCCAGCCGGTCCCGGGCGACGGCCGGCAGGTGCGAATCGATCGCCAGCACCGGCGCTTCGCGCGGGTCGAAGTTGGGCAGCTTGGACAGCGGCGTGTCCGGCGGGATCGCGGCGGAGGGGTCGATCGGCATGAACGGCAGGCTGCAAAAGAAAAACCGCCGCGAGCACGGGGCTGGCGGCGGTTGTCCGGGCTGGCTCCGCTTACTGGGCGGTGGCGGCGGCCTTGGCGGCTTTGCCGGACTTCTGGGAGTAGGCCAGCTTTTCCTTGATGCGCGCGGACTTGCCCGAGCGCTCACGCAGGTAGTACAGCTTGGCGCGACGGACGTCGCCGCGGCGCTTGACTTCGATGTTCGCGATCAGCGGGCTGTAGGTCTGGAAGGTCCGCTCGACGCCTTCGCCGCTGGAGATCTTGCGCACCGTGAAGGCGCTGTTCAGGCCGCGGTTGCGCTTGGCGATCACCACGCCTTCGTAGGCCTGCGCGCGCTTGCGGCTGCCTTCGACGACGTTGACGCTGACGATCACCGTGTCGCCGGGGGCGAACTCGGGAATCTTCTTGCCCAGGCGGGCGATTTCCTCTTCTTCGAGGGTCTGGATCAGGTTCATGGCAAGGTCTCGTTCCGTTCTTGCTCGCGCTACGCAAAAGGTCCTGCTTCACAACGGCCGCGGGACAGCGGACGCAACTTCGAAGGTTCGCCACCCTGGAGGTGACTGTGGCTTGGACGGCCGGGCAGAGGATCGGGGAAGCCCGCGATTATAGCTTGGACAGGAAGGACTCGTCGGCAGGGGTCAGGCGGCCGGCGTCGCGGGCCGCCGCCACGAGGTCGGGCCGGTGCCTGGCGGTGATCGCCAGCCGCTGCTGGCGGCGCCACTTCTCGATGTTGGCGTGGTGCCCGGACAGCAGTTCCTCGGGCGCCTTGCGGCCGTTCCACTCCTCCGGCCGGGTGTAGTGCGGGCAGTCCAGCAGGCCGTCGAGTGCCGGGTTGAAGCTGTCCTCCTGGTGGCTGCCGGCGTCGTTCAGCACCCCGGGCTGCAGCCGCGCCACCGCGTCCAGCAGCGCCATCGCCGCGATCTCGCCGCCGGAGAGCACGAAGTCCCCCAGGCTCAGTTGCTCGTCGACATGGGTGTCGATGAAACGCTGGTCTATGCCTTCGTAGCGGCCGCAGACGAGGATCGCGCCCTCGCTGGCAGACCAGCGTTCCACGCCGGTGTGGTCGAGGCGCTGGCCGATCGGCGAGAACAGCACCACCGGTGCAGCGTCAGCGCGCTCGGCCTTCACGGCCGCCAGGCACCTGGCGAGGGGCTCGGCCATCATCACCATGCCGGGCCCGCCACCGAAGGGGCGGTCGTCGACACGGCGGTAATTGCCTTCGGCGAAATCACGCAGGTTCCAGACGCGGACATCGACCAGCTTGCCCTCGTAGGCGCGCCGCGTGACCCCGGCCGCCAGGAACGGCGGGAACATCTCGGGAAAGAGCGTGACGAGGTCGAAGCGCATGCGCACGACCTCAGTAATCGGGCTGCCAGTCGACCGTGATGCGGCGCGCCTGCAGGTCGACCCCGTCGACATAGGCGGCCACGAACGGAAGCAGCCGCTCGAGCGGCTTGCCCTCTTCTTCGTATTCCAGCACCAGCACCGTCTGCGGCCCGGTGGTCATGAGGTCCTTCACCCGGCCCAGGTGCACGCTGTCGCGGTTCACCACGTCGAGGCCCATGAGGTCGACCCAGTAGAACTCGTCCAGCGCGGCGGTCGGGAATGACGAACGCGGGACGAACACGCGCGCCCCCTTGAGCGTCTCGGCCGCGGCCCGGTCGGCGACGCCATCGGCGCGGGCGACGATGGTGCCGGAGTGGTCCTTGGCTTCACGCACGCGCAGCAGCACCGTGCCGGAAAAGGTCTTGGCGCCTCTTTCGGACGGCTGCAGGTACCAGCGCTTGGAGGAGAACAGCGCCTGCGGGTCGGCGCTGTGGGGCAGGACCCGGAACCAGCCGAGGATGCCCCAGGCGTCGGCGATGCGCCCGACTTCGATGGCATCCGCGGGCAATTCCGCGGGTTCGATGTCCGTTGGCAGCGTGGCTGCCGGACGGCCGGGCGCCGCCATGCCGGTTTAAGCTGCGGCGGCAGCGGCGGGCGCGGCCACCGGCGCGCCGTGCAACAGGCGCTCCACGGTGGGCGACGCCTGGGCGCCGACGCCGCGCCAGTAGGTCAGGCGGTCCTGCGCCACGCGCAGCTTTTCTTCACCTTCCTTGGCCAGCGGGTTGTAGAAACCCAGGCGCTCGATGAAGCGGCCGTCGCGACGCACGCGCTTGTCGGCAACGACGATGTTGTAGAAGGGACGGGCCTTGGCGCCGCCGCGGGAGAGTCGAATGACGACCATGATTTATCCTTGGGGTGGACGAGGTGGCTGCCTGGCAGGCAGTACGCCCAGATGTTCTTTCGACGTCGAGACACGCGACTGACCACCCGGTCAGCGACACGCCGAAAAGCCCACGATTATAACGTCATCCCACTTTATGCCCACTCTTCGCCCCAGCACTGACCAAGACGTGCCCGCCATCACGGCGATCTATGGTCACCACGTCACCCATGGCACGGGCACTTTCGAGACCACGCCGCCCAGCGAAACCGACATGGCGGCGCGTCGCGCCGACGTGCTCGCCAAGGGCCTGCCCTACCTCGTCGCCGAGCGCGACGGGCAGGTGCTCGGCTTCGCCTATTGCCAGTGGTTCAAGCCCCGTCCGGCCTACCGCTTTTCGGCGGAGGACTCGATCTACCTCCACCCGGACGCCGCCGGCCAGCGCGTCGGCCAGCAACTGCTGATGGAGCTGACCAAGCAGGCCGAAGCGGCCGGCTTGCGCAAGCTGATCGCCGTGATAGGCGACTCGGACAATGTGCGTTCGATCGGCGTGCACCGCGCCGTCGGCTTCCGCCATGTCGGCACGATCCAGTCCTGCGGCTGGAAGTTCGACCGCTGGCTGGACATCGTGATGATGGAAAAATCGCTCGGCGAAGGGGACCGCAGCGCGCCCGCCGCGCCCGCGTCATGAAGAGCAAGACCCTCGCGGCCTGGCTCGCATTTCTCGGCGGCCCGTTCGGGCTGCACCGCTTCTACCTCCACGGCTTCGGCGACAAGCTCGGCTGGGCCCTGCCCGTCCCGACCTTGCTGGGCGCCTACGGCGTCCTGCGCATGGCGAGCCTGGGGCAGAACGATCCCCTGAGCTGGGTGCTGACGCCGGTCCTGGGCTTCACGATCGCCGGCTGTTGCCTCACGGCCATCGTCTATGGCTTGCGCAAGCCCGAGGAGTGGAACGCCCGTTTCAATCCGTCGGCGGATCCGGAGAACCCGGCCGGCGTGACCGGCTGGCCGACGATCTGGGCGATCGTGCTGTCGCTGCTGCTAGGCGCGGCGGTCCTGATGACCAGCATCGCGATCAGCTTCCAGGCGTACTTCCAGACGCAGGTGGAAGAAGGCCGGAAGATCTCGGAGTAAACGCCATTCCCGCGCAGGCGGGAGCGACCGCGATCAGAAGATCTGCAGGCTCAACCAATACGCGATCGCTGCCACGAAAGCGCTCGCCGGGATGGTGAAGATCCAGGCCCAGACGATGTTGCCGGCGACGCCCCAGCGCACGGCGCTGGCGCGCTGGGTCGAGCCCACGCCGACGATGGCGCCCGTGATGGTGTGGGTGGTCGACACCGGTACGCCCATGGCGGTGGCGATGAAGAGCGTCAGCGCGCCGCCGGTTTCGGCGCAGAAGCCGCCGACCGGCCTCAGCTTGGTGATCTTCTGCCCCATGGTCTTGACGATGCGCCAGCCGCCGAACATGGTGCCCATCGCGATCGCCGTGTAGCAGCAGATCACCACCCAGGCGGGCGGTGCGCTGTCACCGGCGGCCACATGGCCGGTGGCGATCAGCAGCATCCAGATGATGCCGATGGTCTTTTGCGCATCGTTGCCGCCGTGGCCCAGGCTGTAGGCGCCGGCGGAGACCAGCTGCAGGCGGCGAAACCAGCGGTCGATGCGGTTCGGGCGCATCGTGCGGAACAGGTGCGCCACCAGCACCATCATCAGCGACCCGAGCAGGAATCCGAGCACGGGCGAGACGAAGATGAAGATCACGGTCTTCCAGATGCCCGACGCGATCAGAGCGCCCGCGCCGGCCTTGGCGATCACCGCCCCGACGATGCCGCCGATGAGCGCGTGGGAGGAACTGCTGGGGATGCCGTACCACCACGTGATGAAGTTCCAGGTGATCGCCCCGATGAGGGCGCCGAACACCACGTGCGTGTTCACCACCCCGGGCTCGACGATTCCCTTGCCGACCGTGGCCGCGACACTCAGGTGGAAGACGCCTATCGCCAGCAGGTTGAAGAAGGCGGCGAACACCACCGCCTTGCCGGGCTTCAGCACGCCGGTCGAGACCACCGTGGCGATCGAGTTCGCCGCGTCGTGGAAGCCGTTCATGAAGTCGAACAGCAGCGCCACCGTGACGAGCATCACCACGACCCAGAGGGACGCTTGCGTCGCTGTCATCCGCCGGGCCTCAGGAATTCTCGAGGACGATGCCCTCGACGACGTTCGCCACGTCTTCGCACTTGTCCGTGATCGTTTCCAGCAGCTCGTAGATGGCCTTGAGCTTGATCACTTCCCGCACGTCGGGCTCCTCGCGAAACAGCTTGGAGAGGGCCGCGCGCATCACGCGGTCGGCATCGGACTCCAGCCTGTCGATCTCTTCGCAGGTCTTCAGGGCCGCTTCGGCGCTGTTCGACTCCGACAGCTTGCCCAGCAGGGCCACCGCTTCGCGCACGCGCTCGCAGCAGCGCACGCTGACGTCCGTCAGCCGGGTGATTTCCTCGGTCATGTGCCGCACGTCGTACAGCGACATCGTCTCGGCCGAGTCCTGGATCAGGTCCGCCACGTCGTCCATCGTGTTGATCAGCGTATGGATCTGCTCGCGGTCGATCGGCGTGATGAAGGTCTGGTGGATCAGCCGGTTCACCTCGTGCGTCACCTTGTCGGCCGCGCGCTCGGCGTGGTCCACCTCGCGGGTGTACTGCTCGCGCAGGGCGAGGTCGTTGTAGTTCGCCACCAGCTTGGAAAACGCGTGCGCTCCCTCGACCATGCGGTCGGCATGCTGGTTGAACATTTCGAAGAAGTTACCCTCCCGTGGGAGCAGTTTTCGGAACAGCATGGGCGTCCAGGTCGGTCTATGTGGTCAGGCGACGCGGAGTGTACCTGCCGCCCCCCGTCACCCATTGCGGAATATGAAATAGGCGGCGCCGCCCATGCACAAGGCAGCCCAGAGGTAATCCAGCTTCAGCGGCTGCTTCAGGTAGAACACGGCGAAGGGCACGAACACCGCCAGGGTGATGACCTCCTGCATGATCTTGAGCTGGCCGATACTGAGGCCGGCGTCCTGCGAGCCGATGCGGTTGGCCGGCACCTGCAGCAGGTACTCGGCCAGTGCGATGCCCCAGCTGACCAGCGCGGCGATGTACCAGGGGGCGGTGGCGAGATTCTTCAGGTGGCCGTACCAGGCCATCGTCATGAAGAGGTTCGACGCCACCAGCAGCAGGATGGTCTGCAAGGTGAATGGCACGGAGGAAAAGAACGCGGTCATGGATCGATTATGCGAAGGACTGGTGTACGTCGACGAGCAGGTGCTGGTGCTCGACAAGCCCGCCGGCCTGCTGGCCGTGCCGGGTCGCGGCGAGGACAAGCAGGATTGCCTGTCGCTGCGGGCGCTGCAGCTGTGGCCGGACGCGCTGGTGGTGCATCGGCTCGACATGGCGACCTCGGGGCTGTTCCTGATGGCGCGCGGCGCGGAAATGCAGCGCCGCCTGAACCGCGTGTTCGAGCAGCGCGAGGTGGCCAAGCGCTACGAGGCGGTGGTGACCGGGCACGTGGCAGCCGATGCGGGCACCATCCAGGCGCCGATCGGTGCCGACTGGCCCGATCGCCCGCGGCAGAAGGTGGACGCGGAACATGGCCGGCCCAGCGTCACGCACTGGCAGGTGCTGGCGCGCGACGCGGAGGCGGGCCGCACGCGGATGGCGCTGGAGCCGGTCACCGGCCGCACGCACCAGCTGAGGGTGCACCTGCAGTCGATGGGCCATCCGATCCTTGGCGATTCGCTCTATGCCTCGCCGGCGGTCGAGGCGCTGGCACCGCGGCTGCTGTTGCACGCCACGCGCTTGCAGCTGGCGCACCCGGCGACCGGCGAGAGTCTGGTCCTCGCCAGCCCTGCCCCGTTTTGAAAGCGGCTCCAGCAGGCACTACGATGCGGGCATGAGCGCAACACACCTCACCATCATCACCGGCGCCTCGCGCGGCATGGGCCAGGCCATGGCCAGCCAGCTGCTGGCCGCCGGCCACGACCTGCTGTGCATCTCGCGCAAGATCAGCGACGAACTCGCCGCCCGGGCGACGCAGGCCGGCCGCCGCTGCGAGCAGTGGCCGCAGGACCTGGCGCGCGCCGACACCGCCGCAGCGCGGCTCGAGACCTGGCTGCAGTCGCAGGAGCACGGCGGCTTCGCCTCCGTCACGCTGATCAACAACGCCGGCATGATCCCGCGGATCGGCCGCATCGATGACATCCCTGCGGCGCAGATCGCCGATGCGATGCGCGTGGATCTCGAAGCTCCGATGCTGCTGACGGGCGCCTTCCTGCGCGGCACGGCGGGCTGGCAGGCGCGCCGCCAGATCCTGAACATCTCGTCGGGCCTGGGGCGCAGTGCCATGGCCGCGCAAGCGGCCTACTGCGCGGCCAAGGCGGGCATGGACCACTTCACCCGCTGCGTGGCGCTGGAGCAGGCCGACCTGCCGAACGGCGCCCGGATCTGCTCGCTGGCGCCGGGCGTGATCGACACCGACATGCAGGTGCAGTTGCGCAGCGCCGCGCCGGCGCAGTTCCCCGATGCGGGCACCTTCGTCGGCCTGAAGGAAAAGGGCCTGCTCGCCTCGCCCGAGCAGGCCGCGCGCAAGGTGCTGGCGGTGCTGGCGCGACCCGATTTCGGCAGCAAGCCGGTGGCGGACGTGCGCGACTACGCCTAGGAGCGGCTCCTAGCCGCCCTGGAAGCCGTCGGCGCGGCAAGTCAGCACCAGCGTGTCGCGCAAGCCGCGGCCCTCCAGCGGCTGGATCGGCGTGGTCTCGTGGATCACGCGGGCGTCGTCGAGCAGCAGCAGGCTCCAGGGCTCGGTCAGCGTGAAGCGCTGGCCGGCCGGGCCGTCCGCCGCGAACACGCGCGTCTCGCCGCCCTTGATGCCCTCGCGCGCCACCAGGAAGACGGCCACCAGGTCGACACCGTCGCGGTGTGCGCCTTCGGGGGTCGGCCGGCCGATGCCGCCTTCCGTGTCGATGCGGAACTGGTGCGCCTCCATGAACCACGGCTGCGGCCCCTTCAGGTCCGAGCAGATCCGGGCCGTCGCCTGCAGCAGGCGGCGCCATGCCGGCTGCTGCGCGACGTCCGCCTGCACCGGCTCGAACCAGCGCTGCATGCCGCCGTGCAGGGCGTTGTATTCCACCGGCTGCCAATGGGCGCGATGTGGTGCCTGCGACAGTTCAACGCCATCGGCGATGAAACAGGAGTGCCGGCGCCGCCGGTAACGGCCGCCGTCCTTGAGGTAGGCGTCCGGCGGCAGGTCGTTCCAGGAGGGACACAGCGCGAGCAGTTCCGCTTGCGTGCAGCCGGCGACCGCGCCCACGCCCTGCGGGTCGAGCACGGCATACCCTTGCCGGCGCAGCTGGCTGGTGACCTGGTCGGGGGAAGTGATGGTCGGACGGAGGAGCATCCCCCGAACTCTACCCCTCGATGCGCACGCCCTTCCAGAACGCCACCCGGTCCTTGACCATCTCCGCCTCGGGCTTCGGACTGGCGTAGTACCAGACCGCTTCCGGGTTCATCTCACCATTGACGATGAGCGAGTAGTAGCTCGCCTCGCCCTTCCACGCGCAGGACGTGTGGTGGTTGCTGAAGGTCACGTAGTCGCGGTTCAGCGCGCTCGCGGGGAAATAGTGGTTGCCTTCCACCACCACGGTGTCGCCGCTTTCGGCCAGCACCACGCCGTTCCACACA
>JAQGMY010000200.1 GCA_028292105.1 Ramlibacter sp. | reverse complement strand
CAGTCCCAGACCAGGCCGACACCGGCCGTGGCGGTGCCGCTGGCGCCGGCACCCGCCTGCACGGCAAGCGCATCCGGGCGGAAATCCGCCGCCTGGGCCGGCGCCAGGCCGGCGGCCAGCAGGCCGGGGGCCAGCCAGCGAAGCATCGTCTTGGTGTTCATTTCTCGGTGACCGGAGCGCGGCGGCACGCCATTTGCCCCAAGCATTCGTACCTCGGCGAGCATGCCAGAAATGCGCATCGCCCGGGGGCGACGCGCGGCACCGCCAGCCGCCACATCCAATTGAGCCTGCCGTCCTACGACTGTGCTCCAGCTGGGCATTTACAAATGGTGTCCCCCAGAACGAGGCACCCCCGCCAATGAGCGACATGAGCGACCCCTTGACGTCGGCGCCCCAGCTGACCGTCATGACCGTGAACATCCACAAGGGGTTCACGACCTTCAACCGCAAGTTCATGCTCCCGGAGCTGCGCGATGCGGTGCGCAAGGTGGGCGCGGACGTCGTTTTCATGCAGGAGGTGATGGGGACGAACGAGGCCAAGGGCAAGAAGCTCGACGACAGGCCGGAGGGCTCGCACTACGAATTCCTGGCCGACTCGATCTGGCCGCAGTTCGCCTACGGCAAGAACATGGTCTATCCCAAGGGCGACCATGGCAATGCCGTGATGTCCAAGTTTCCCATCGTCGAGTACCAGAACCACGACGTTTCCATCGCCGGGCCGGAAAAGCGCGGCCTGCTGCACTGCGTGCTGAAGGTGCCCGGCTTCCACAAGGAAGTGCATGCGATCTGCGTGCACCTGGGGCTGGCCGAATCGCACCGCCAGCACCAGTTGCAGCTGCTGTGCGAGATCACCCGCACCGAAGTGCCGCCTGACGCGCCGCTGATCGTGGCCGGCGACTTCAACGACTGGCGCCGCCGCGCCAACGACATCCTGTCCGACGGCGCCGGGCTGCGCGAGATTTTCGTCACGGCCTACGGTGAGTCGGCCAAGACCTTTCCGTCCATCTTTCCGCTGCTGTCGCTCGACCGCATCTACGTGCGCAACTGCTCCGTGCACCTGCCCGTGGTGCTGCCGCGCCGTCCGTGGTCGCACCTGTCGGACCATGCGCCGCTGGCAGCGGAGATCCACCTGTAGGCCATCATGGACAAACGCTGGATTCCGGGTAACGAATTCACGCTGCTGGAAAACGGCGAGGGATACTTCCCGCGCGTGTTCGCCTGCATCGCCAATGCCAGGCGCGAAGTCATCATCGAGACCTTCATCCTGTTCGAGGACAAGGTCGGCCTGCAGCTGCAGGAGGCGCTGATCGCCGCCGCGCGCCGCGGCGCGCAGGTCGACATCACCATCGACGACTGGGGCTCGCCCGACCTCAGCGCGCACTATATCGAGGCCCTGCGCGGCGCCGGCGTGCGGATCCATTCCTTCAACCCCGGGCCAAGACCCTTCGGGCTGCGGCCGCATCTGTTGCGGCGCATGCACCGCAAGATCGTGGTCGTCGACGGCGAGACGGCTTTCGTCGGCGGCATCAACTATTCGGCCGACCACCTGGCCGACTTCGGCCCGGAAGCCAAGCAGGACTACGCGGTGGAGATCCATGGTCCCTTGGTGGCCGAGATCCACCGCTTCTGCCACCGGGCGCTGGCCCAGGGCCAGCGCTACCAGCGGCACAAGCGGCAGTGGTTCCGCCGCCGCAAGGAGCTGCGCAGCCCGCCCGACAGCCTGCCTTTCACCGGCACCGCCGCTGCCATGTTCGTGGTGCGCGACAACCGCGACCACCAGGACGACATCGAAAGGCAGTACCGCATCGCCATCCGCGCCGCCCGCAAGCGCATCGTCATCGCCAATGCCTACTTCTTCCCCGGCTACCGCTTCATCAAGGAGCTGAAGAAGGCGGCGCGTCGCGGCGTGGACGTCCGGCTGATCCTGCAAGGCCAGCCCGACATGGCATTCGTCAAGACGGCCGCCGAAATGCTGTACCACCACCTGCTGCGCGCCGGCATCAAGATCTATGAGTACTGCGAGCGGCCGCTGCACGGCAAGGTGGCGCTGATGGACGACGAGTGGTCCACGGTCGGCTCCAGCAACCTCGATCCCATGAGCCTGGTGTTCAACCTGGAAGCCAACGTGATCATCCGCGACCGCGCCTTCAACCAGACGCTGTCCGCCAACCTGGACAAGCTGATGTGCAATGCCTGCAACCAGGTCACGGAGGACAAGCTGCCGGAGCTCAAAGGCTGGCCGCTGGTGCGCAGCTTCCTGGCCTACCACTTCACCCGCCGCTATCCGCGCTGGGCCACCTGGCTGCCACGGCACGTGCCGCGCCTGCTGCCCACGACACCGACCACCAAGGACATGGCGCCGGCGTTCGCCGCCAGCAAGGAGAAATGAATTGATGCGTTGGTGGCGCGCGCTGCGCGAACACGCCTGGTGGCCCTGGCTGTCGCGCGGCGTCGGCGTCCTCTTCATCGCCGCCGTGCTGGCCCTGCTGGTCCGCTACGGGCGCACCGTGGACTGGGCGCAGGTCAGGCAAAGCGTGCTGGAGCTGCCGCACCCGGTGCTGTACAAGGCGCTCGCCCTGGCGGCCGCCAGCCACCTGGTCTACAGCCTGCTGGATCTGGTGGGCCGTCACTACACGCGGCACGACATGGCGGCGCCGCGGGTGATGCAGATCAGTTTCATCAGCTACGCCTTCAACCTCAATCTCGGCTCGCTGGTCGGGGGCATCGGCTTTCGCTACCGGCTCTATTCGCAGATGGGCGTGAGCTACGGCGACATCACGCGCATCGTCACGCTGTCGATGATCACCAACTGGCTCGGCTACATCCTGCTGGCCGGTGTCGTGTTCACCGTCAGCCCGATGCTGCTGCCGCCCAACTGGAAGCTCGATAGCGAGGAACTGCAGCTGGTGGGCGTGGCGCTGCTTGCCTTCTCGGTGCTGTACCTGGGGCTGTGCACCTGGTCCAAGCGTCGCAGCTGCACCATCCGGGGCCATCTCCTGGAGCTGCCGAACCTGCGCATGGCGCTGGCGCAACTGGCCATCTCCTGCGTTCACTGGATGACGATGGCGGCAGTGCCCTGGATGCTGCTGCAAGGCCAGGTGGATTACCCGACGGCGTTGCAGGTGCTGCTGATTGCCGCGATCGCCGGCGTGATCCTGCACATCCCCGCCGGGCTGGGCGTGGTCGAGGCCGTCTTCGTCGCCCTGCTGTCGCACCGCATCCCCGAGCACCAGTTGCTTGGCGCGCTGCTTGCCTACCGGGCCTTCTTCTATCTCCTGCCGCTGGCGGCGGGTGCGCTCCTTTACCTGACCGTCGAGATGCGAACGCGTAAAGAAGCCGCGCCTGCGTGAAGCAATCACGCCCGATAACCCCCTGTTTCCAGGTTCTTGCCGAAAATCCCCGGCATGGACACCACCCCCGACACCGGCCCGAAAAGCCCCGCCGCCGCACCGCGGCTGGCCGGCCAGACGGACCTTGCCGGCTTCCGCTCCGAAGCGCGCCTGCTGCTGGCGCAGCAGGTTCCGCCGGAAGAAGTGCAGTGGCAGTTGCAGCCGGTACCCGAGGCGTACAGCGATGCCCAGTCACCGCAATCGAGCCGGCCGCGCAACGTGGCCCGGGCCGCCACGGCCATCGTCCCGGCCTCGTTCACGCGTCTGTGCGAGTTCGTCGTGATGCACCGCGACCCGGCCCGCTTCGCTCTCCTGTACCGGCTGCTGTGGCGGCTGGTGCACGAGCCGCGCCTGCGCGGCGACCCGATGGATGCCGACATGCAGCAGGCGCAGCACATGGCCCACGCGGTGCGGCGGGACATCCACAAGATGAAGGCGAACCTGCGCATGCGCCTGCTGCAGACCGGCGCCGGGATCGACCTGCAAGCGGGCTGCTACGAGCCGACCCACCACGTGGTGGAGGCTGTCGCGCCCTGGTTCGCCAAGCGCGCGTCGACGCCGCGGTGGGCCATCTTCACGCCCCACCGCAGCGTGCGCTGGGAAGAGGGGCGGCTGCTGTTCGGCCCCGGCGTCGCCTGCGCGGCCCTGCCCCAGGACGATGCGCCCGCGGCCGACTGGCTGGCGGTGTACGAGCGCGTGTTCGGCGCGCACGACCGCCCTGCGGCGCATGCCTGACTCGCCGCCGCACCGCAGGATCGAGTCCCTGGCCCAGCTCAAGGCCGCCACCATGGCGTGCCGCGAGTGCCCGATCGGCGAGATCGCGACACAGTCGGTCGTCGGTGAAGGCATGCTCCAGCCGCGCCTGATGCTGGTGGGGGAACAGCCGGGCGACCAGGAAGACCTGGCCGGGCATCCCTTCATCGGCCCGGCCGGCAAACTGCTGGCCCGGGCGCTGGAGGCGGCCGGCATTCCGCGCGAGCAGACCTTCGTCTCCAACGCGGTCAAGCACTTCAAGTTCGAGCTGCGCGGCAAGCGGCGCATCCACAAGAGCCCCGCCGTGCGCGAAATCGCCGCCTGCCATCACTGGCTGGAAGACGAGATCGCGCTGGTCAAGCCGGCGGCGCTGGTGGCGCTGGGATCGACCGCCGCGCGCTCCCTCATGGGGCGGGCCGTGCCGGTGATGGCGCAGCGCGGCCAATGGCTGCCGCGCCCCGACGGGCTGCAAGTGCTGGTGACCCTACATCCGTCCGCGCTGCTGCGCGTCGATGCCGAGGATCGCGAGGCGGCGTTCGAAGCGTTCGTTGCCGACCTGCGGCAGGCAAAGCGGCTTTTCGCCCGCTGAGGTGCGCGGGACGTCGGCGCAGGCCACGGGCGGCAGCGGGCTGACCTGCTGATCGACCACATGCGGGCGGCGCAGGCTGCGGCCGGCACCGTCGGAGCCCTGCAGGCCGATGCCTCCTTGCGGCGGGCCCGCCTGCGCTCCCAGCCCGCCCTGGGCGCCGCTCATGTAGGGGCGGCCCTGGAAGATGGCGTTGGCATTGGTGCTGCTCTGCGTCTGGCCCGCGACATCGAAGGCCAGCAGGGCCAGCGCCAGGGCGGCGGCGATGGCCAGCCAGTAGGTGGGATGGTGACGGTAATGCATGGTGGGCTCCAGGGGATTCCGCTGCACGAAGTCTGTTCCCGGCGGCCGGGCCGGGGTGCGCGCCGCTGGCGGGTCTCGCCGTAGGAAGGTTTCCGCTGGGGCACGCCGCGCCGGCTGTCATGCCAGGAGTTAAACTGCGCCCGCCCTTCATCACGCCGTATCGATGACCGTTTCCCTCGCAGGGCGCGCCCCTGCCACCTTCGAGATCAAGAGCGCGACCCTCCCTTTGGTGGCCATGCTGCTGAAGTCGAACGACCTGGACCTGCTCGCGCAGGAACTGCGCGAAAGGTTCGGCGACATCCCTGAATTCTTCGACAACGATCCGCTGGTGGTCGACCTGACGCCGCTGGGCGATGGCGAGATCGACTTCCGGGCGCTGGCGAAGCTGCTGCGCACGTACCGGGTGGTGCCGATCGCGGTACGGGGCGGCAGCCAGGCACAGATGGCGGCGGCGCTGGAGGTCGGGTTGGCCGCCGCGCCCGAGGCCGCCCCGAGCCCCGACCTCTCCCAGCGGGCGAGGCCGGAAGTCCGGGAACAGCCCGCGCCGGCAGCTGCTCAACTTCCGCCGGCAGCCGCCAGCGCGCTGGTGATCGACAAGCCCCTGCGCTCCGGCCAGCAGGTCTACGCCCGCGGCCGCGACGTGGTCGTGCTGGCGATGGTCAATGCCGGCGCCGAAGTGATCGCCGACGGCCACGTGCACGTCTATGCGCCGCTGCGGGGCAAGGCGATCGCGGGCGCCCGCGGCGATGGCACTGCCCGCATCCTCACCCTGTGCCTGGAGCCGGAGCTGGTGTCCATTGCAGGCGTCTACCGCACCACCGAACAACCGCTGCCCGCCACCGTGCGCGGCAAGCCTGCCCAGATCCGGCTCGTCGACGACAAGCTGGTGATGGAACCCCTGAATTCCTGAACCGGAGCCTCCTCCCCATGGCAAAGATCATCGTCGTCACCTCCGGCAAGGGCGGGGTGGGCAAGACCACCACCAGCGCCAGCTTCGCCAGCGGGCTGGCCCTGCGCGGCCACAAGACCGCCGTGATCGACTTCGACGTCGGCCTGCGCAACCTCGACCTGATCATGGGCTGCGAGCGCCGCGTGGTCTACGACTTCGTGAACGTGATCCACGGCGAGGCCACGCTCAACCAGGCACTGATCAAGGACAAGCACAACGACAACCTGTCGGTGCTGGCCGCCTCGCAGACCCGCGACAAGGAAGCCCTGAACAAGGACGGCGTCGAGAAGGTCCTGAACGACCTGGCCGCCATGGGCTTCGAGTACATCGTCTGCGACTCGCCGGCGGGCATCGAGACCGGCGCGCTGATGGCCATGCACTTCGCCGACGAGGCGCTGGTGGTGACCAACCCGGAGGTCTCCTCGGTGCGCGACTCGGACCGCATCCTGGGCATGCTTTCGAGCAAGACCCGGCGCGCCATCGACGGCAAGGAGGGCATCCGCGAACACCTGCTGATCACCCGCTACAACCCGAACCGGGTCGACCAGGGCCACATGCTGTCGCTGGAGGACATCCAGGACATCCTGCGCATCCCGCTGATCGGCGTCATCCCGGAGAGCGAGTCGGTGCTGCAGGCCAGCAACCAGGGCACGCCGGCGGTCCACATGAAGGGCACCGACGTGGCCGAGGCCTACCAGGACGTGGTGGCCCGCTTCCTCGGGGAAGACAAGCCGCTGCGCTTCGTCGACGCGCAGAAGGCCGGCTTCTTCAAGCGCCTGTTCGGGGGCAAGTAGCCATGTCCCTGCTGCGATTCCTCCTCGGTGAGAAGAAAAAGACCGCCAGCGTGGCCAAGGAGCGGCTGCAGATCATCCTGGCGCACGAGCGCAGCGGCCGCAACCCGGGTGGCTCGCCCGACTACCTGCCGGCCCTGCAGCGCGACCTGGTGGCGGTGATCAGCAAGTACGTGAAGATCGATCCCACGCACCTGAAGGTGAACGTCGAGCGCCAGGACAACCTGGAGGTGCTCGACATCAAGATCGAGCTGCCGGACCGCTGACGGTTGGCGTGCAAACATCTGTCAACATTGACAGGATTGACTTTTAGACGCTGTCAAGCGATAAATAACGGATGAGCAGTGCCATCGTCGTCCGGGTCACACATCGTTATAGCGCCAGTGCTGAACGCGTGTTCGATGCCTGGCTGACGCCGGCGCAGGCCTCGCGCTTCCTCTTTCGCACTCGCACCGGCAACGTCATGCAGTGCCAGATCGTGCCGGAGGTCGGAGGCGGCTTCACGGTCACCGACCGCCGTCCTGCGGCGGACGGCGACGAGAGCGTTTTCGACGTCGTCCACCTGGGAAAGTACATCGAGATCGATCGCCCGCGCAAGCTGGTGTTCGACTTCAGCGTGCTGTCGTATGGCGACGATCCGACCCGCGTGGTCGTCGAAGTGGCGCCCCTGGGCCCCATGGCCAGCGAACTCACGCTGACCCACCACATGGGCAGCAGCGAACACGCCCGCATGATCGAAGAACCGAGCCGCAAGGGCTGGGTGAACATGCTGGCAACGATAGAGCGCGAGCTGTTTCCGCGGCGCGTCGGCGTGCAGCTCTAGGCCGCTGGCCGCACAAACGTTGCTGCGCCGCACCACTGCCGACAGCAGGACTGGCCTGCGGTCGAGCGAGAGTGGAGAATCGCGCGAAATGACCATTGCCTCCGACACGTTCGTACCCGGTAGCATCGTCGCCGCCTCGCTGGCACCGCGAGCCGTCACCGGGTTCGATCCGTTGCTGCGCCGCCTGCTGGCCGGCCCGCAGCTGTTCGTGAAGCTGGCAGACGGGCACTGGCGCCCGCACGGCTGCCAACTCGGCCTGGCCAGCTTCTTCGCCTTCGAAGACCTGCTGGCACCGGTGGCCCGCCCGCTCTAACCCACCCCCGGCGGCCGGGCCCTACTTCTTCGCCGTCCCCGGCTCCGCCAGCTTGCGGTGCATCTGCGCGGTGGCCTGCGCGGGCATGACCTTGCTCATGGCCACCTGCACCTTGTTCTTCCAGCCCGCCACCACGTCGGCCTCGCCCTTGAGCATGGCGTCGAAGCCGATGCGCGCCACTTCGTCGGGCTCCATCATCATCTTCGGGTCCGTCGCCACCTTGGTGTCGTCCATGTGGGCGCGGTGGAAGAATTCCGTATCCGTGGGGCCTGGCATCAGGCAGCTGATGGTGACCGGGTGGCCCTTGAGCTCGTTGCGGATCGCCAGGCTGAACGAGTCGACGAAGGCCTTGGTGCCGTTGTAGACGGCCTGGAAGGCACCCGGCTGGAAGCCGGCGATCGAGCCGGTGATCAGCACACGGGCGGGCTGCGCGTCGGCGCCGCTGCCGATCATCTGCTTGACCACATGGTGGACCAGGCACACCGTGCCGGTGATGTTGGTGTTGATCACGTGCAGGATGTCCTCGAAGTCCTGGTCGATGAAGGCGCCACCGAGCCCGTGGCCCGCGTTGGCCATCAGCGCATCGACCTTGCGCCCGCCTATGCATTCGATCAGCTGCTGCACGCCTTCGATGCCGGCCAGGTCGCATTCGACGGAGTCCACCTTCGCGCCCAGCGCTTCGAAGTCCCGCACCGCTGCCTCCAGCGGCGTGTCGGCGGCCACCACGAGGTCGTAGCCATGCTGCGCGGCCAGACTGGCCAGGTGGTAGCCGATGCCGGTGGAGGCACCGGTGACCACGGCCAGGGGTCGCGGCGCCTTGAGTTCGTCCATGGGAAATCTCCTTGAGAGGGATGGTTCCGACCATTCTGGGAAGCGCCGGGACACGCCGCTGTCGGACAGGTCCGAGTTGCCTGTGGTGCCTGCTTGCTGAGGCCCTGCACTTGCGGCGTGGACCTACAGCATCCTCGCGGGCGCAGCTTTCATACTGTCGTTAACCACAGTCAAGGAGCCAATCATGACCGACAAGCAAACGCAAGCCATGCACGGGCAGAGCAACATGGAAAAGGACCCGGAAGACTGGGTCACCGGCGACGAGCCCATGACGGGCGCGCAGCGTTCGTACCTGAAGACCCTGAGCGAAGAGGCCAGGGAAGAATTCGATGAAAAGCTGACCAAGGCCGAAGCATCGAAGCGCATCGACGAACTGCAGGAGAAGACGGGCCGCGGCCAGCAGACGCACTGAGGGCGACATCGACGGCGCGCGATCGCCGCACTTCCCCGTGGCTCGGTGGCGAGCCGCGGGAACGCCGACGCCAAGCCACACCGGGCACCCCAAAAACACCGTCCCGGGTACGAGCAAGTCCATGGCCTTCTTCCTCCAAACCCTTCAGAGGGGCGGATTGTGCCTCGTTCAGCGAGCGCGTCCAGCCCCAGTTTTCGGCCTGTGGAGATTGGCGACGGCTGTTCCTAGAAGTCCTTGTTTAAAGATAGCAGTAGTAGATAAGGGAAGCCTCCCGGTGTGGACAACCGATTTTTAGTGCTTAAAAATCAAGGACTTGCGTGAGGTGAAGGGCTGTGCGCAGGCGTGCGTCCGTGCTGTCGTGGAAAAGGGGACAACTCGGCCGTTCTGTCCCGGCCTGTGGATAAGCTGCGAGTTGTGCCGGATCCATCCACAGCCTTATCAGACCGAAAATAAATTTCGCCGCCTCCGGCGGGGTCGCTTCTTCCCGACCTGGCCCGGCGGCGATTTCCGGTTCGGACAGGAACTTTCCCAGTCACCTTGGACTGCCGCTAACGCCGGCAATTTGGCGTCGCCAGCACTCTTCTGCGTTCCGCACGAGGTGCTGTCCTACACAGCGTTTCACGGCTCGCGTGCTTCATTTGTCCATCGACAAATGGCCAAGAACAACACCATGGGGACGACAAGCTGCGCGAACGCCCTCCTCGCAGCGTTGCCGCCTCCAGACTTCAGCCGTGTCGAGCGCCACCTGCAAACAGTCACGCTGGAAGAGAACCAGCAGCTGGCGGGCGGCCGCCGGGCGATCAGCTACGCCTACTTCCCGACCCAGGCCCTGGTCTCGCACCTGTGCAGCACGCCCAGCGGCGAATCCATCGAGGTCGCGATGACGGGGCCGGACGGTGTCGTCGGCTTCGATTTCGCGCAGGCACCGCTATGGGAGCCGGGGCCAGCCGTGGTCCAGCGCGCGGGCGAGGCCTTGCGGCTGCCGCACTCGGTGATGCGCGAAGAGTTCGCGCGCGGCGAATTCATGCAGCTGCTGGTGCTGCGCTACGGGGCCTTGCTGATGGCACAGATGGCGCAGACGGCCTTGTGCAACCGCCTGCACCGGGTCGACCAGCAACTTTGCCGCTGGATCCTCATGAGCGTCGACCGCTGCGGCCCCGGACGCATGTCCATCACCCAGCAGCAGCTGGCGGCGATGCTGGGGGTGCGGCGTGAAGGGGTTTCGGCGGCAGTGGGCCGGCTGCAGGCGTCGGGGGCGCTGCGCTGGGGCCGGGGCCGGCTCGATGTGATCGACCGCAGCGACCTCGAGCGCAATTGCTGCGAGTGCTACCGGACGCTGAAGGCTTCGGCCTCGCGCATGTATGAGCTCACGCCGAGCGTGGCGTGATGTTGTACTTGGCCATCAGGCGATAGAGCGTCATCCGCGACACGCCCAGGTCGCGCGCGGCCAGCGTCACGTTGTGGCTCACCCGTTGCAGCGAGCTGCGGATCGCGCATTTCTCCGCCTCGATGCGCGCCTCCAGCAGGTGGGCCTGCTCCGGCTCCGCCGTCGCATGCCCGAGCCCCAGGTCGGCAGGGCGGATCAAGGGGTGTTCCGCCATCACCACCGCGCGCTGCACCCGGTTGAACAGCTCCCGCACGTTGCCGGGCCAGTCGTGCTCCAGCATGGCCTCGACCGCGCTCGTGTGGAAGCCGCGCGCCACCGACACGCCGCGCGCGGTGCTGCGCTCGTAAACGTGACGGGCCAGCCGGGGAATGTCCTGCTTGCGCTCGCGCAATGGCGGCACGGCCAGGCTCAGCACGTTGAGGCGGAAGTACAGGTCCGCACGGAAGCGGCCGCTGGCCGCCGCGGCCGTCAGGTCGACGTGGGAGGCCGCGACGATGCGCACGTCCACTTCGATCTCCTGGTCGCTGCCGACGCGCACGATGGTGCGTTCCTGCAGGAAGCGCAGCAAGGTGGCCTGCGTGTCCAGCGGCAGCTCCGCGATCTCGTCCAGAAAAAGCGTGCCGCCGCCAGCCGACTCGATCAGGCCACGGCGCGATGAGGTGGCGCCGGAGAAGGAGCCGCGTTCATGCCCGAACAGCTCCGAGTGGATCAGCGTCGGCGGCAAGGCGCCGCAATTGACCGGCACGAAAGGACGCTTGGCACGCCGCGAGCAGGCATGCAGCGCCCGCGCCACGAGTTCCTTGCCGCTGCCGCTTTCACCCGCCACCAGCACCGGCGCGTCGGCCGGGCCCGCCTTGCGGATCTCGGTGCGCAGGCGCTGCAGCGGCGCGCTCTCGCCGACCATGCCCATGTCGCCGCCGCCCTGGCCGCCATCGTGCTGCTGCATCCGCAAGGCCGCCCGGCCCCACGCGTGCCCCAGCGACTGGCACAGGAAGATCAGGTCGGCCGGATACGTGTGGTGGTCGAAGAAGTGGCCGAGGATGAGTTCGCGCCAGGGGGAGGTGGCGCTCAGCCCGCGCGGGAAGACGCCGACCCATTCGCAATGGCGCGACACCGACAGGCAGGCTTCGAACTGCGGCGCGGCATCGGGATGGCTGCTGTCCAGGACCAGCAAGGCCACCTCGAAGCGGCGGCTGCGCAGGAGCTCCGCCGCGACGGTGAGGTCCTTGACCGGCCAGACCTGCCAACCGAGCTGGGCAAGCTGCTCCAGCAGGTCCCGGGCGCACGGTTCCGGCGCCACTACCAGGACGCATCGCGGTACTGCCAAGGCCGGACCTCAATAAGTGAAGGGAACGCGCAGGGTGAGCGTGAGGTCTGGTGTGTCGCGCGTCAGCCCGGCCCCGACGGCCAGGTTGATCGTGCGGCTGTCACCGTAGCGGAAGCTGTAGCCCAGCACCAGGCTGGCGAGCTGGGTGCGCACCGACCCCGGCACGACCACGCCGTTCTGCTTGGTGCGGCCGAGCGAGGCGACGTCCACACCCATGCTGAAGGACGAGCGTTCGTTCAACGCCAGGCCCATGCCGACGTTGAAGCCGAACACGTTGCCGGGCTGGACGTCGCCGATGAATTCGCGTTCGCCCCCCAGCACCTGCCGGCTGACGCCGCTGCGCTTGAAGTTGTAGGCATAGGTGAAGCTGCCGAAGAACACGGCCGGATCGGACGGATAGAGCCAGGTGATGCCGGGCTGCAGCGTGTAGAAGCCGCTGCCGGTCGGCAGGTCGAGCGGTTGACCGGTGCCGGTGGCGTTGCCGACGCAGCGGGTGACGCAGTCGGTGGTCACCTCGAACGGATCCTTGCCGGTGCGCGACTTGAAACGCAGCGAGCCGATCAGGTAAGGCAACTTGCCCCCGCCCTCGTTGAGCTGGTAGCGGCCGGTGACCTCCAGGTCGCCGATGCCCTGGCCGGTGGCGTTGAACGCGCTGTCGGTCGCGGTGCCGGTGAAGATCTCGCGGCTGACCGTGGAATCGGAGCGGTACACATACGGCAAGCGCGCTTCGACCTCGGCCCGGTCGGTCAGGCCGTAGCGCACCGTCACGGCGGCCGTCGTGCTGTTGCGCCGCACCTCCCGCACGTCCACCAGGCCGATCAGCACTGCCGGGATCACCGTGTACCCGACCAGCGCCGCGCGGTTGCTCGACGAGTAGCCGTACTGAACCGATGGTTCGATGATCGTGCTGCCCTTCGGGGTCAGCACGCCTGGCTGCGCGAACAGCTGCGGCACGTTCAGCAAGGCCTCGCTGCCACCCGAGCTGGGGGCGCTGCCGACCTGGACCGTGCGCGGCGCTTCCGGCGGTGGCGGCCTTTGCGCCTGCTGGGTCAATGCATCCTGGCGCGCTTGTTGCTGCTCCTGCACGCGGCGCTGCGCATCGACTTGCTGCAGCAGTTCACGGTAGCGCGCGTCCTGTTCGCCCAGCGCCTTGCGCAGGTTCTCCAGGATCTGCGCCTGCTCGCTGATCTGCTGGCGCATGGCCTCGAGCTGTTGTTGCGCCGGGCTCGCCGGCGGCGCCTGCCGCCTCGGGGCGGTCTGGGCAAGCAGCGGGCCGTGCAGCAGCAGCGAAGACGCGAGTGCAACGGTGATCGGGAGAAGACTGGGCGCGGTGGTCATGAAAGGTTGTCGAAGCGAAGTCAGCGAACGTTACCGATTGCGTCGCGCGCATTGTGTGCGACCTGCCACTTAGTTACGCGCAGTTGCAGGTGGCGCGCGTCCGTTCCAGAAACTGGTGCAATTACTGTCGCGGTGCGTCACAGGTGAATGCAGGCGCGGCGCGGCCCGCGCGGTGAAGAGCTGCCCGCCTGCCGTGCACGTGTCACTCCACAGTGACACGTGGTTTGCCTGCGCCACGTGTTGTGGCGCCACCTTGCTGCCGATGAGCGCAATGGCAGCGTCACGTTCATGTGACACGACGGCGCTAGGGCCGCTGTGGCGGCGCAGTGATGAGATGACAACTGATCCATGCGGTTGCCGCCAGCCGCATGGACGCGGCGTGTAGGCCCGCGCTGTACACCCGGCATGGCACTGCCCTTGCAAGAAAGCGAGCGGCTCGCCTGCGGGCCGGCTTGTTCCTTCCTTTCAATCGACGCGTCTTTCCAATCAATGGAGATCACATGAAACCAACTCTCGTGGCCGCAGCAGTCGGCTTGCTGCTCGGTGCCAGCGGCGCCGTGTATGCCCAGGCCAGCAGTGGCGCAACCAACGGGACCGCCACTTCGACTGGCGGTTCGGAGTCGAACGTGAGAGTCACGAACGACACCCGCAACACTTACGACACGACCACCCACAACAACACGGATACGGACACGCGCACCAACACGGCGACCAGCTCATACAACGACACCGACAACCGCAACCAGAGCGACAACCGCAATCAGAGCGACAACCGCGACCAGAGCGACCGCAGCGACAACAGTGACCGCAGCACCAACCGCAACTCCGGCGCGGCCAATGCGAGCGGCGCCCGTTCCGCGGCCCTGAACAACGGCTCCAGCGGCAGCTTCACCAATGCCTTCAACTCGACGACGGCCACCGCTTCCAGCCGCCTGAGGGGCGTGGTCAGCGGCAACAGCGTCTACGGCGTGGGCAACACCGCGTACAACACCGGTTCCGCGAACGCGGGGGATGGCGCCTCGGCGCGCACCGGCGCGGCCACGGGCGGCAGCGCCCGCAGCTATGGCGGCGATGGCGGCTCCGCCAAGGGCGCCAACGGGGGCGACGGTGCTTGGGGTGGCTCCGCCAAGAGCGGATCCGCCAGCAGCGGCTGGGCCGCTTCCGGACGCGGTGGTGACGGCGGCAACGGTGGCGCTGTCCATGGTGGCTCCGGAGCGCGCGGCGGCGACAGCGGCAGGGCGATCGCCGGCGATGGCGGCAACGGCGGGCGCGGTGGCAACGGCATGGGTGGCGATGGCGGAGACGGCGGCCGCAGCATGGCCAGCAGCGGTTCGGCGGGCAATGGCGGCGGCAGTGGCTCGGCCACCGGCGGTAGCGGCGGCTTGGGCACGGGCGGCACGGCGTCCAGCGGCACCGCGGGCTCCGGCGGCGGCAGCGGCGTGGCCACCAGCGGCGCCGGTGGCGCCGGCGGTGCGGCCGGCACCGGCACCGGTGG
>JAQGMY010000193.1 GCA_028292105.1 Ramlibacter sp. | reverse complement strand
GCCAGCCCGGCGGCTTCGCCCTGGGCTTCCACCAGCGCGTTGCGCAGGTCGTCGTCCCAGCGCCGCGCCGCCTCGGCCAGCTTGCGCTCGAGGTCCTTGCGGTCGATCGCCGGCATCGGGTTGGGGGCGATCCGCACGGTGATGTGCATGCGCGCCAGCTGCGTGGCGGACAGCAGCACGTCGAAGTCGACCTGGGTGCCGCCGAGCGCCTGCAGCAGGATGCGCTGGAACTTCAGCCGCAGCTGCGTGGAGAAGGCCTCGCGCGGCACGAAGATCAGGCAGGAAACGAAACGGTCGTAGGGATCGGGCCAGAGGAACAGGCGCAGCCGCGGCCTCTCCTCGATGGCCAGGATGCCGACGACCGTGTCGTACAACTCGTCCACCGGGATCTGGAACAGGTCGTCGCGCGGAAAGCTCTCCAGCGTGTGCTGCAGGCCCTTGGCCAGGTGGCCCCCCTCGGGGAACCCGGCGCGCTGCGCGACCGCTTCGACCTTGCGGCGCAGCAGCGGCGTTTCGGAAACCCGCGACGCGTAGGCACTGGAGGTGAACAGGCCGATGAAGCGATGCTCGCCCGCGACCTGCCCATTCGCGTCGTAGCGCTTCACGCCGACGTAGTCGGTGTAGCCGTCGCGGTGCACGGTGGAGCGCGTGTTCGCCTTGGTGACGACCACCGGCGGCGACACCGCACGGGCCTGCGCCCGGGCTGCCGCCGGCAGGGCCGCGAAGCTGGCCGAGGCGGAACGGTCCAGCCCGTCGCGCAGCACGCCCAGGCCGCTGCCGGCCACCGGCCTGAGCGCCAGCCCGTCGGCCGAATCGACCAGGTCGTGCTGGCGGTAGCCCAGCAAGGTGAAGTGGCCGTCGGCCAGCCATTGCAGGAAGGCGCGGCTTTCCTGCGCCTCCTGGGCCGGCACGCCGGCGGGCGCCGCCGTCAGTGCAGCGGCGGCCTCTTCGACGCGCGCCAGCATCGGCTGCCAGTCGGTGACGGCGGCGCGGACGTCGCCCAGCACCCGCTCGATGCCGGTGCACAGCGCCGCGCGCTGCTGGGCGTCGACGATGCGATCGACCTCCAGCGTCATCCATGATTCACGCGGCTGCTGCGGCGCCTCGCCGGCCGGTGCGATCGATTTCAGCTGCCCCTTGGCGTCGCGCTGCACGGCGAAGATCGGATGCACCAGGAAGTGCAGCGTCAGGCCCTGGCGCGCGATCTCCAGCGAGAGGGAATCGACCAGGAAAGGCATGTCGTCGTTCACCACCTGCACGAGCGTGTGGCGCGAGCCCCAGCCGTCGTCGGCCGGCGTGGGGCTGAACACCCGCACGCGCGTGGTGCCGGCGGCGCGGGTGGCGCCCAGCTGGCAGTGCGACAGCAGCAGGCCCAGCAGGTCCTCGGGGCTGCGCTCCTCCAGGTCTTCCAGGTCGACCTGCCGGAAGTATTCCCGGGCGAAGTCCTCGATGGAATGCGTGCTCGTGTTCGCCTTGCGTTCGTGCGCGACGGCCAGCACCGCAGCGATGCGTTCGTCGCGGCGGGCTTCGGTGGAAGCGGCCATGTTGTATTTCTCCTTCGGCGGCGCCACTGTAGGCCCGGAGCGCCTGACAGGGCCAATGCCGATTGTTCGCGTTGGCATGCAGATGATGCACAACGCCCGCCGGCCAGGGGCGCGCCGGGCCGGGCCCGGAGTGCTACGCAAGGTTGCTTACCAGGGTTTTGCCTAGCCCCGGGTCTACAATTCCAGCCCTTGGACTGGCCGAGCCAGCATCCGCAGTACTTTCGCAGAACAGGGCGTCCACCCAGCGGCGCATCCAGGAGACCGGTTTCCATGTCCAGCCCTTCCCAGGCGAACGACGAAAAGCGCACCGAATTGCGCCAGGCGGCCCTCGAATACCACGAGTTCCCCACCCCCGGCAAGGTGTCCATCGCGGCCACCAAGCAGTTGATCAACCAGCACGACCTGGCCCTGGCTTATTCACCGGGCGTGGCCGCGCCGTGCGAGGAGATCGTCAAGGATCCGAACGCCGCCTTCAAGTACACCGCCCGCGGCAACCTGGTGGCGGTGATCACCAACGGCACCGCGGTGCTGGGCCTGGGCGACATCGGCCCGCTGGCCGCCAAGCCGGTGATGGAAGGCAAGGGCGTCCTGTTCAAGAAGTTCGCCGGCATCGACGTCTTCGACATCGAGATCGCGGAGAAGGACGACCTCGACAAGCTGGTCGACATCATCGCTTCGCTGGAGCCCACCTTCGGCGGCATCAACCTGGAAGACATCAAGGCGCCGGACTGCTTCTATGTGGAACGCAAGCTGCGCGACCGCATGAAGATCCCCGTCTTCCATGACGACCAGCACGGCACCGCCATCACCGTCGGCGCCGCCATCATCAACGGCCTGAAGGTGGTCGGCAAGGACATCAAGAAGATCAAGCTGGTGACCTCCGGCGCCGGCGCCGCGGCCCTGGCTTGCCTCGGACTGCTGCTGAAGCTGGGCCTGCCGCGCGAGAACATCTACGTGACCGACCTGGCCGGCGTGGTCTACAAGGGCCGCACGGAACTGATGGACGAGGACAAGATCCAGTTCGCCCAGGAGACCGCCGCCCGCACGCTCACCGAGATCATCGAGGACGCCGACGTCTTCCTGGGGCTGTCGGCCGGCGGCGTGCTGAAGGCGGAGATGGTCAAGAAGATGGCGGCGCGGCCGTTGATCCTGGCGCTGGCCAACCCCAATCCGGAGATCGACCCCGAAGTGGCCAAGGCAGTCCGCGCCGACTGCATCATCGCCACCGGCCGCACCGATTACCCGAACCAGGTCAACAACGTCCTGTGCTTTCCCTACATCTTCCGCGGTGCGCTGGACTCCGGGGCGACCACCATCACGACCGAGATGGAGATCGCGGCGGTGTACGCCCTGGCCGAACTGGCGCAGGCGGAACAAAGTGAAGTGGTGGCCGCGGCCTACGCCGGCGAGCAGCTGTCCTTCGGCCCCGAGTACCTCATTCCGAAGCCGTTCGATCCGCGGCTGATGATGAAGATCGCGCCGGCGGTGGCGCAGGCAGCGGCCGACAGCGGCGTCGCGTTGCGCCCGGTCAAGGACATGGACGCCTACCGCGAGAAGCTGCAGAGCTTCGTCTATGCCTCGGGCACCACCATGAAGCCGATCTTCACCATGGCCAAGGCCGCGGCGAAGAAGAAGGTGGCGATGTGCGAGGGCGAAGAGGAGCGCGTGCTGCGCGCCGCCCAGATCGTGGTCGACGAAGGCGTGGCGCGGCCGACGCTGATCGGCCGGCCGGCGATCATCAAGCAGCGCATCGAGAAGTTCGGGCTCCGGCTGTCGCAGGGCTACGACTACGACGTGGTCAACGTCGAGCAGGACGACCGCTACCGCGACTTCTGGCAGACCTACCACCGCATGACCGAGCGCATGGGCGTGACGGCCCAGATGGCGAAGATCGAGATGCGCCGCCGCC
>JAQGMY010000385.1 GCA_028292105.1 Ramlibacter sp. | reverse complement strand
CAACTCGCATCCACAGGCCGATTCGGACACCCACGGCGAACACGGCGACTGAGGGCGCCGGCGCCTCCTACAATCCCGGCCGGGCGCCCACGGCGCTGGAGCGGGCATGCCAGCCAAAACCATCATTCTCCGGGGACATCCCCTCGCCGGCGGGCTATTGCCCGCGGTGTGCGCGCCCCTGGTCGCTGCGACGATGCCGGCGCTGCTCGCGGAAGCCGCCGCCGTGGCAGCCAGCGGGCCCGACCTGCTGGAGTGGAGGGTCGACTTCTTCCAGTCCATTGCCGACACCGGCTCGGTGCTCGCCGCCGCCGCCGGTTTGCGCGAGGCCGCCGCCGGCATCCCCATCCTGTTCACGCGCCGCGCCCGGCGCGAAGGCGGGCAGGCGATCCCGCTGGACGAAGCGCAGGTGCTGGCGCTCTACGAGCAGGTGCTCGCCAGCGGCCTGGTGGACCTGGTCGACTACGAAATGCAGAACGCGCCTGCAGACGTGGCGCGGGTGCGCTCGCTCGCCCGTGCCAAAGGCATCCCGCTGGTGCTGTCCTTCCATGATTTCGAGCGCACGCCGCCGACCGAGGAACTGGCGTCGCGCTTCGCCCAGGCGCAGCGTCTGGGCGCCGATGTCGCCAAGCTGGCCGTCATGCCCGCATCGATGGAGGACGTGCACCGGCTGCTCGGGGCCACCTTGCAGGCCAGTGGCTCGCTGGACATCCCGGTGGTCAGCATGGCCATGGGCGGGCTGGGCGCGGTGAGCCGCTTGTGCGGTGGCGTCTTCGGTTCAGCCCTGACCTTCGCGGTGGGTGCTTCGGCATCGGCGCCCGGCCAGATCCCGATCGGCGACGTCCGCGCCGCGCTGGCGGTGCTGCAGCGGGCTACTTCAGGCTGAAGAACTGCGCCAGCGCCTGCCGGTACTGCGCCTGCCCGACGTTCATGGTGCTGAAGTGGGAGCCGCCTTCCACCAGCAGGAACTGCTTGGGCTCCGGCGCCGCGTCGTAGAGCCGGCGGCCCAGGTCGGAGCGGATCAGCGAGTCCTGGGCGCCGTGCACCACCAGCAGCGGTGAGTGCACCTTGGCCACCTTGCGGATCGATTCGAAGCGTTGCGTGATCAGCGGCCCGACCGGGAGCCAGCCCCACTTCATCGAACTGGCGACGTCGGCGATCGAGGTAAAGGTGCCTTCGACGATCACGCCGCGCTCGTCGTCCACGCGCGATGCCAGGTCGATGGCGATGGCGCCGCCGAGCGAGTGCCCGAACACGTAGCGCGGCCGGGTTCCGTGCTGCGCCGCCAGCCAGTCCCAGGCCGCCCGCGCGTCCTCGTACGCAATCTCCTCGGACGGCAGCCCCGGGGTGGACTTGCCGAAGCCGCGGTAGTCGATCGCCAGCACCGAGAACCCCAGTTGCTGCATGCGGCGGATGCGCGGAGCGGAGCCGCTCACGTTCCAGCGGGCGCCGTGCAGGTACAGCATCACCGGGCCGTCGACCGGGTGCTGGTCGGCCGGCAGCCACAGCCCGTGCAGCCGCGCCGGCTTGCCGGTGACCGAGGACTGGAAAGGGATCCACACATCTTCCATGCCCTCGGCGAGGTCGGCGCTGCCGCCCCAGCTGCGGTCGCTGGGCTGGAAGATCCATTCGCGCTGGTAGTCGTCCAGGGTCGTGCAGCCCATCGTGAGGGCAGCGGCCAGGCCAGCGACGGCAAAGAGGAGTCGGCGTTTCATCGAGGACCAGGGTGCAAGGTGGGGCAGGCGGTCCTTCTTCGGATGAGCCACTGCGGCGGTAGTTCCCGGCGTGGGCGGCGGATCTGGTCTTTCCTAGCGGCCGCGCAGGAACAGGGCGTCGAGCTCGCGCACCGTCAGCTGGCGCCAGGTCGGCCGGCCATGGTTGCACTGGTCCGAACGGTCGGTCTCTTCCATTTGCCGCAGCAGCGCGTTCATCTCTTCGAGCGTCAGCTTGCGGTTGGCGCGCACCGCGCCGTGACAGGCCATCGTGGCCAGCAGCTCGTTGCGGGCACGCTGCACCACGGTGGTGGCGTCATGCTGTGCCAGTTCGGCCAGCACGCTGCGGGCCAGTTCGACCGGATCGCCCTGCGCCAGCGTGGTGGGCACGGCGCGGACGGCCAGGGTGCGCGGCGTGAAGGGGGTGATCTGCAGCCCGAGCGCTTCCAGCACCTCCTGGGAACCTTCGGCCGTGGCCACTTCCGCGGGGGTGGCGGCGAAGGTGGCGGGGATCAGCAGCGGCTGGCTGCGGATCGCCTGGGCGTCCATCTGCGTCTTCAGGCCCTCGTACACGATGCGCTCATGCGCCGCGTGCATGTCGACCACCACCAGGCCCTGCGCGTTCTCGGCCAGGATGTAGATGCCCTGCAGCTGCGCGATCGCCTTGCCCAGCGGCCAGTCGCCCTGCGGCAACGAGGCCTCGTCCGCCCTGGTCCCCGTAGCCTGGTGGTGGGCCGCGCGAACCGCATCGCCGCCGTCGGGCGCAACGCCCCACAAGGCGGCCAGGTCCGAAACCCTCTCGCCCACTTGCGGCACGAACGGAATCGCCGGCTGCCGCCACGCCGCCATGCTGCCGGGCGCGTCGCCCGCAGGAGCCAGCGCCAGGGGCGCCGTCTGCGGCGCCAATGCGCTGGCCGCGCGGGGCGCCGACAGCGCCGCCTCCATCGCGCGGCGCACGGCCTGGTGCACTTCGCGGCTGTCGCGAAAGCGCACCTCGATCTTGGTCGGATGCACGTTGACGTCGACCCGCGTCGGATCGATCTCCACGTGCAGTGCGTAGACCGGCTGGCGCTGGCCGTGCAGCAGGTCCTCGTAGGCACTGCGGGCCGCGTGGGTGATGATCTTGTCGCGCACGTAGCGGCCGTTCACATAGGAGAACTGCCAGTCGGCGCGGGAGCGCGCCGCGTCCGGGATGCCGGCGCGCCCGCTGATGCGCAGCGGCCCCATCGCGGCCTCCACGGCAATGCTGTTGGCCAGGAAGTCCTCGCCCAGCACGTCCGCCAGTCGCTGGTCGCGCGTGGCCGGTCGCCATTGTTCGCAGACCTTGCCCTCATGCCAGACGGTGAAGCCGACGTCCGGCCGCGCCAGGGCGTGGCGGCGCACCGCTTCCAGGCAGTGCGCCAGTTCGGTGGCGTCGGTCTTGAGGAACTTGCGGCGGGCCGGCGTGCTGAAGAACAGCTCCTTGACTTCCACCGTGGTCCCGGTGGCGCGCGCGGCCGGCCGCAGCTCGCCGCTGCCCGCATCGAGCAGGAAAGCGCTGGCCTGGCCGGCCGTGCGCGACAGCAGGTGCAGTTCGGACACCGAGGCGATCGCCGCCAGGGCTTCGCCCCGGAAACCCATGGTGGCGACCGATTCGAGGTCGGCCAGCGAGCCGATCTTGCTGGTGGCGTGGCGCTTGAGCGCCAGCGGCAGTTCCTCGCGGGCGATGCCGCAGCCGTCGTCTTCCACCGAGATCAGGCGCACGCCGCCGGCCAGCAGCCGCACCGTCACCTGGTTGGCGCCGGAATCCAGCGCGTTGTCGACCAGTTCGCGCACCACCGACGCGGGGCGCTCGACCACCTCGCCCGCCGCGATCTGGCTGACCAGTTCGTCGGGCAGCTCCCGGATCGGCCGGCGTGGTGGCGGGGACAGGACGGCGCTCATGGGTGGACCATTCTAGGCCGGGGATAATCGCGCCCCATGGACGTCATCATGCTGCTCGTCGACTTCGTGCTCCACGTCGATCGCTACCTCGAAACCTTCGTGACGAATTACGGTGCCTGGGTGTATGCGCTGTTGTTTCTGGTCATCTTCACCGAGACCGGCGTCGTGGTGTTCCCCTTCCTGCCGGGAGACTCGCTGCTGTTCGTTGTGGGCGCGATGTGCGGCGTCGGCGTCATGAACTACCCGCTCACGGTGGGGCTGCTGGTGGCCGCGGCGATCCTCGGCAACCAGAGCAACTACACCGTAGGCCGGTACTTCGGGCCGCGCGTGTTCAAGTGGGAGAACTCGCGCTTCTTCAACAAGCGGGCCTTCGAGCAGGCGCACGCGTTCTACGAGCAGTACGGCGGCATCACCATCGTGGCCGCGCGCTTCATGCCCTTCCTGCGCACCTTCGCGCCCTTCGTCGCCGGCGTGGCGCAGATGACGCGCAGCAAGTTCACCTTGTTCGACGTCATCGGCGGCGTCTTGTGGGTCGCCGGGATCGTCACGGCGGGGTACTTCTTCGGCAGCATCCCCTGGGTCAAGCAGCACCTGGACAAGATCATCTGGGCGATGATTTTCGTGCCGGGGCTGCTGGTGTTGTTCGGCGCGTGGAAGGCCAGGCGCAAGGGGGCGGCGTCGCTTCCCTCGTAGGGTGTGCAATCTTGCTTGCGCACCGCGACGGCCGCATGGTGCGCCAGCAAAGCTTGCACACCCTACCAAGAGGCCGCCCTATGATTGAGCGCAGGAGACAAGCATGAACGCACCCGAAACGCTTTCGCGCTGGGCCGGCACCGGCTCCAGCCGGGTTCCCTTCTGGGCCTACACCGACAGCCAGCTGTACCAGCGTGAGCTGGAGAAGATCTTCTACGGGCCGCACTGGTGCTACGTCGGCCTGGAAGTCGAGGTGCCCGACGTCGGCGACTACAAGCTCTCGTTCGTCGGCGAGCGGCAGGTGATCCTGGTGCGTGACCGCGTGGCACCGAAGGACCGGGGCGTCGACCACGGCATCCGGGTGGTGGAGAACCGCTGCGCGCACCGGGGCGTGCGCTTTTGCCAGCAGCCACACGGCAATGCACGCAGCTTCGTCTGTCCCTACCACCAGTGGACTTACAAGCTCAATGGCGAACTGGCGGGGCTGCCGTTCAAGGACGGCGTTGCGGCCACGGACGAGGACGGCCAGGCTTGCGTCAACGGCGGCATGCCGCACGACTTCGACCTGAAGCAGCATGGCCTGACCAGGCTGCGGGTGGCGGTGCTGCACGGGCTGGTGTTCGCCACCTTCAGCGACGAGGCCGAGCCCATCGAGGACTACTTCGGGCCGCAGATCATGCCCTGGCTGAACCGCATCTTCCGTGGCCGCAAGCTCACGCTGCTGGGGTACAACCGCCAGCGCATCCCGGGCAACTGGAAGCTGATGATGGAGAACATCAAGGACCCCTACCACCCGGGACTGCTGCACACCTGGTTCGTGACCTTCGGCCTCTGGCGCGCCGACCAGAAGAGCCGCATGGTGATGGACGGCCACGGGCGGCATGCCGTGATGATCTCGCGCAAGAACGAAGGCGGCGAAAACAAGGCCGTGACGCAGGGGGTGACCAGCTTCAAGGCCGGCATGAGCCTGAACGACACGCGCTTGCTCGACGTGGTGCCCGAGCCATGGTGGAAGATCGACGATCCGTCGCGGCCCGGCACCGACATCATGCCGACCGTGACCATGATCACGCTGTTCCCCAGCCTCATCATCCAGCAGCAGGTGAACTCGCTGTCCACGCGCCATATCGTGCCGCGCGGCGAAGGCGAGTTCGACTTCGTCTGGACCCACTTCGGATTCGCCGACGACTCCGAAGAGATGACACGGCGCCGGCTGCGCCAGTCCAACCTGTTCGGGCCGGCCGGCTTCGTCAGCGCCGACGACGGCGAGGTGATCGAGCTGAGCCAGGACGGCTTTCGCCAGTGGGGCGAGGATGGCAGCACGCTGTGCGAGCTGGGCGGCACCGGCACGCAGGGCACCGAGCACATGGTGACCGAAACCTTGATCCGCAGCATGTACGGCTACTGGCGCAAGGTGATGGGGGTATGAACGAAGCCCTGCTCTTGCAACTGGAGCTCGACCAGTTCAATGCGGCTTACGCGGCGGCGCTGGACGAACGCCGCTTCGATGCCTGGCCGGACTTCTTCCTGCCGGAGGGCCGCTACACGCTGCAGGCGCGGGAGAACTTCGACCGCAAGCTGCCGCTGGCCTTGATCGACCTGGAGAGCCAGGGAATGATGAAGGACCGCGTGTACGGCATCACCAACACGATCTACCACGCGCCTTACTACACCCGCCATGTGCTCAGCCCGGCCCAGCTGTTGGGCCAGGAAGGCAAGCGCATCCGCGCGCAGGCGCACTACGCGGTGTTCCGGACCAAGCCCGGCGACGCCAGCGAGGTCTACAACGTGGGGCGCTACATCGACGAGCTCGAACGCACCCCGGCGGGCCTGAAGCTGGCCAGCCGGCGCTGCGTGTACGACAGCGAGATGGTGCTCAACTCGCTCATCTACCCGATCTGACCGGGTCCTACCAGCGGCGGCCGCCGCGGCGATGGTCGTCGTCGCGGGTCATCTGGTTGCCCACGTAGGCGCCGCCGGCAGCGCCGATGATGGCGCCGCCGGTGCCGCCCACGGCATTGCCCACCAGGCCGCCGACCGCGGCGCCGCCGACGGTGCCGACGGTCTGCCGGTCCATCGTGGCGCAGCCACCCAGGCCCATCATTGCTGCGGCCAGGACGGCCGCGGACATCAGTTTGGTCTTCATGGAACCACCTTCGGATCGAAAGCTGTCACCAGCCGCTGGAGGCGCGGCCAACCTTCTGTGCCTTCAATGTAGGCAGCGGCTCCTTGCGCGGCTGTAGGAGCCACTCCACGGGCCCTGTCGTCAGGTCCCAAGCGCGCCTGCAGGCGGAAACAGGCTCGGCGGCAAGCGCTGCGCACCGGCCCGGCGTCGCCCGAATGCAAATGGGGCCGGAGAAAACTCCGGCCCCATTCAGGTCCGACGCGCCTCGGAGCGGATCAGCGCTTCGCGGCCTGGTTGCCCAGGACGCCACCAACCGCCGCACCGGCGATCGTCGCGCCCGTGCCGCCGACGGCGCTACCCACCAGGCCGCCCACGACGGCGCCACCCACGGTGCCGACAGTCTGGCGATCCATCGTGGCGCAACCACCCAGGCCCATCATCGCGGCGGCCAGGACGGCCGTGGAAAGCAGTTTGGTCTTCATGATGTTTCCTTCCAATCGAATCTCTCGTCCAGCCGCTGGAGGCGCGGCCAACCTGTGAGGACGAATGTAGGGAAGATGGCCCGACCCGACTGTAGGAAAGCCCCGGGGCGGACTGTCGGCATCGCGCAGGGAATGTTGAAGGCGGGCGCACCGGTGGGCGAGTCTGCGGGGGGAGGTGCGCAGCGAGCTGCACACCCTACGACCAGAGGCATTCGCAGGGTGTGCAGCTTGCTGCGCACCGTTCCGGTTTTCAGAGCGGACGGCTGCGCGCCAGCGGCGGGTTGCGCGAGAAGTAGCGCTCGATGCCGCGCACCACGGCATCGGCCAGCTGTTCCTGGTACTCGGTGCTGCGCAGCTTGGCTTCTTCCTCCGGATTGCTGATGAAAGCGGTTTCCACCAGCACGCTCGGGATGTCCGGCGCCTTCAGCACGGCGAAGCCCGCCTGTTCGACCGAGCCCTTGTGCAGCTTGCCGACGTTGCCGATCTCTCCGAGCAGCGCACTGCCAAGCTTGAGGCTGTCGTTGATCTGCGCCGTCGTGCTCATGTCCAGCATCGCCCGCATCACGTGCTGGTCCTGCGTCTTGATGTTGACGCCGCCTATCAGGTCCGCCTTGTTTTCCTTGTCGGCCATCCAGCGCGCGGCGGTGCTCGAGGCGCCGGTCTGGCTCAGGGCGAACACGCTGGCCCCGCGCGCGGTGGGTGTCATGAAGGCGTCGGCATGGATGCTCACGAACAGGTCGGCCTGCACGCGCCGCGCTTTTTCGACCCGCACGTGCAGCGGCACGAAGAAGTCGGCGTCCCGCGTGAGGAAGGCGCGCATGGGGTTGCCGTTGATCGTCATGGCGTTGATGCGATCGCGCAGCTGGTGCGCGATCTGCAGGACCACGTCCTTCTCGCGCGTGCCGCCGGGTCCCACCGCGCCGGGGTCCTCGCCGCCATGACCGGGGTCCAGGGCGACGATGATCAGGCGATCGGTCTTGGCCGCCGCCAGCGCATTGCGGGTGCTTTCCGCCGTCGGCCGGCCGACGACCTGGGCCGTGCTGGCGGGTGGCGCCGGGCGTTGCGTCTGCCGCGCGATCAGCTCGCCCAGCGGATCGCCTGGAACGGCGGCCGCCGCGGGGGGCGGCGGCAAGGGTGCCGGCGCCAGCGCCTGGTTCTGCTTTTCCATCAGTCGTTCGGCGATCAACGCCTCCAGCGGGTCGACCGCCTTGGGCGGGAAGAAGTCCACCACCAGCCGGTGCTTGTAGGCGGCCACGGGCGACAGCTTGAACACCTGCGGCAGCGCCGACTGCTTCAAGTCCACCTGCAGCCGCACCACGTTCGGTGCGTGCTGCAGCACGCGGATGCCGGCGATGAAGGGGTCGTCGGACTTCACCTTGGCGACCAGCTCGCGCAGCGTGGCGTCCAGGTCCAGCCCCTCGATGTCCAGCGACAGGCGCCGGCCGCTGATCTCGGTCTTGCTGGTGAGCAGGCCATCGGATTCGATGGTCAGGCGCGTGTACTCCGGCGCCGGCCACACGCGGACGGCGACCACCGTGGCGCCGCGGGCGATCTGCTGCGCCCCGAGCAGCAGCACCAGGCTGCCTGCCTTGAGCATGCGGCGTCGATACAACTTCATGCGAGCAGCTCCGCGCCGCGGGGCGTGTTGGGGCACAGGGTCACGGCGCGGCGATCGTCGCCGAGCACCGCGATGCGGATGTCGAGATCGGCCTCGGGCAGGAACGCACCGGCCTTCTCCGGCCACTCCGCCAGCTTCAGGCCGGGGCCGGCGAACACGTCGCGAAAGCCCGCGTCCTCCCATTCGCGCGGGTCCTCGAAGCGGTAGAAGTCGAAGTGCCAGGCGGCCAGCCCCGCCAATTCGTAAGCTTCCACGACGGCATAGGTGGGCGACTTGACACGGCCTTGCACGCCCAGGGCGCGCAGCAGGTGCCGCACCAGGGTGGTCTTGCCCGCCCCCAGCTCGCCATGCAGGGCGATGAAGGCGTCCGCGATGGCGGGGTGGGCGGCCAGCCGCTCGGCGAAGGTGCGCGTGTCGTCCTCACCCTGCCACGTGAGGGGGGACAGGGCGCTTCCTACAATCGGCGGGTGCTTGTCAACGGCGGTCAGTTCGATGGTCCTTTGTTGCTGTCCCAGATCCGCGATTGGGCCAGCGAACTGGGATTTTCCCAAATCGGCGTGACTGGCGTCGATCTTTCGAGCGCGGAGCCCGGTTTGCTCGCATGGTTGGGTAACGGCTTCCATGGCCAGATGGAATACATGCAAAGCCACGGGCTGCGCCGCGCGCGGCCGGCGGAACTGGTGCCGGGCACCACAAGCGTGATTACCGCACGCATGGACTACCTTCCCGCCACACCGCCAGGATGGCAGCAAATCGAATTCGAGCGGCTGCAGCGGCCGCAGGAGGCGATCGTCTCCCTTTACGCAAGGGGGCGGGATTACCACAAGGTGCTGCGCCAGCGGCTGCAAAAGCTGGCCGACCGCATCGCCGCCGCCGTCGGGCCTTTCGGCCACCGCGCCTTCACCGACTCGGCGCCGGTGCTGGAAGTGGAGCTCGCGGCGCGCAGCGGCCAGGGCTGGCGCGGGCGCCACACGCTGGTGCTGAACCGCGAGGGCGGTTCGATGTTCTTCCTGGGCGAGATCTATGTCGACCTGGCGCTCCCCCCCACCGAGCCGGTGGTCGACCATTGCGGCACCTGCAGCGCCTGCCTGGACGTGTGCCCTACCGGTGCCATCGTGGCGCCCTACCGGGTCGATGCGCGCCGTTGCATCTCCTACCTGACCATCGAGCATCCGGGCGCGATCCCGATCGAGCTGCGCCCCTTGATGGGCAACCGCATCTACGGCTGCGACGACTGCCAGCTGGTGTGCCCGTGGAACAAGTTCGCGGCGCCGGCGACCGTGCCGGACTTCGCCGCCCGCCCGGTGCTGGTCGGCCAGCAGCTGGCGGCCTTGTTCGCCTGGAGCGAGGATGAATTCCTGCACCATACCGAAGGCAGCCCGATCCGCCGCATCGGCCACGAACGCTGGCTGCGCAACATCGCGGTGGCGTTGGGCAATGCCTTGCGTCAAGTGGACGACGCCGACCTGCGCACGGCCTTGCAGGCCCGGCTCGCGCATCCGAGCGCGCTGGTTCGCGAGCACGTGGAGTGGGCGCTGGCGCAAGCGGGCGGGTGCCTGTCCCCGTAGGGTGTGCAAGCTCCGCTTGCGCACCATCTTCAGCGCAGCAGCCCAAGCGCAAACGGCAGGCTCACCAGGCCGAGCACCGTCGACAGCGTCACCAGCCCCGCCACATAGGCGCCGTTGTAGCCCATGCGGGAGGCCAGCACGTAGCAGCTGGAAGCCGTTGGCAAGGCCGAGAACGCCAGCAGCACGGTGGCCTGCGGCGCATCCAGCCGGAACAACCAGGCCAGCCCGGCCGCCACCAGCGGCAGCAGCAGGTGCCGGATGACCAGCAGTCCGACCGTCAACGTCTTCTGCTGGGCCAGGTGGCCGAACTGCATGCCGGCGCCTGCTGCCATCAGGCCCAGCGGGATCGAGGCGCCGCCGACCCGGTTCACGCTGGCCTCCAGGAACGCGGGAACCTTCAGGCCAGCCGCATTGCAGGCCAGGCCCAGCGCGGTGGCGATGATGAGCGGATTGCGCAGCAGCGCGCGGGCCAGGCCGGTCTGTGAGTGGCGGGCCATCGGCCACACGGCGCCGACGTTGAACAGCGGGACGCAGACCCCGATCAGCACCGCGACGAGGAGCAGGCCCTGGGCTCCCGCCAGCCGCTCCGACAGGGCCAGCGCGATGAACGAATTGAAGCGGAAAGCGACCTGGGCGGCGCCGGCATGTTCGCGCGCGGCCACGTTCTTTCCCAGCACCGGCAGGTGGGGCAGGGCGTACGCCATCGCGATGCCGCTCAGCCCGAGCAGCAGGCCGGCACCTATCAGGCTGGAGGTGGCCCGCAGGTCCATCGGGCTGCGCACGATGGACTGGAACAGCAGCACCGGGAACAGGAAGAAGTACACCAGGGTCTCGACCTGCTCCCACACCGGGCGGCCCAGCGCCGTATGGCGGCACACGAGGTAGCCGCACAGGATCAGGGAAAAGTCGGGCAGCAGCAGCTCGAGAAAATTCACGGCGCGAGGATAGCCCAAGCCTTGCGGCCGCCTGAGGGCTTACCCTTGCGCTGTCCCCCTCCTGGCGAGCGCCGGCGTTCTGCACTTAGGATGCACGGTTTCGCATCGATCGTCGTTGAAGGAGCTTCCAAGATGAAAAGACGTGTCTGCATCGCAGTGGCCGGCGGCCTGCTCGCCGTGGCCCTGGCGCCCGCGTTCGCGCAGGGCTATCCCAACAAGGTGGTCAAGCTGACGGTGCCCTTCGCGCCCGGCGGCACCACCGACATCATCGGCCGCGTCATCTCCGAGCCGCTCGGCAAGAACCTCGGCCAGAGCGTGATCGTGGAGAACAAGGCCGGCGGCGGCGGCGTGGTCGGCGCCACCGACACCGCGCGCGCCGCGCCGGACGGCTACACGCTGGGCGTGGCGACCGTGTCCACGACGGCCGCCAACCCCGCGATCAACCCGAAAATCCCGTACAACCCGGTCTCGGACTTCACGCCCATCATCAACCTGGCCGCCACGCCGAACATCATCGCCGTGCATCCCAGCTTCCCCGCCAAGGACTACAAGACCTTCGTCGAGGTGCTGAAGAAGAACCCGGGCAAGTACTCGTACTCGTCCTCCGGCACCGGCGGCATCGGCCACCTGCAGATGGAGCTGTACAAGAGCCTGTCGGGCATCTTCGTCACGCACATCCCCTACCGCGGCGCCGGTCCGGCTCTGAACGACACCGTCGCCGGCCAGGTGCCGATGATCTTCGACAACCTGCCGTCCGCGCTGCCCTTCATCAAGGAGGGCAAGCTGGTGCCCATCATCGTGGCCGCCCCGCAGCGCCTCAAGGAGCTGCCCAACGTGCCCACCTTCAAGGAAGTGGGATTGGAGCCGGTGAACCGCCTGGCTTACTACGGCATCGTCGGACCCAAGGGCCTGCCCCGGGAAGTGGTGCAGAAGGTGCACGACGCCGCCATGAAGTCGCTGCAGGACCCGGCGGTGCGCAAGCGCATCGAGGACACCGGCTCGATCGTCATCGGCAACACGCCGGAGCAGTTCGCCGAGCAGATCAAGAACGAATTCGCGGTGTACAAGAAGGTCGTCGACTCGGCCAAGCTGAAGCTGGATTGATCCCGACTTGCGTCCTTCCCGCGCAGGCGGCAATCCAGGGTTGGCGCATTGAACCGCGCCGCCGGCGCAGCTTCAAAGCTGTGGATTGCCGTCGGCGCGGGGATGACGGGGAGTTGCAGTGACGACCGATCCCATAGACACCTTCATCGACGCCCTCTGGCTCGAGGAAGGCCTGTCGCGCAACACGCTGGCGGCGTACCGCCAGGACCTGACGCTGTATGCGAAGTGGCTGGGCGAGCGCGGCATGCAGCTTCCCGCGACCAGCGAGGCCGACCTGAACGGCTACTTCGCCGCCCGCCACGCCGCCACCAAGGCGACGTCGGCCAATCGACGTCTGACCGTGTTCAAGCGCTACTTTCGCTGGGCCCTGCGCGAACGCCTGATCGATGCCGATCCCACGCTGCGCCTGCAGTCGGCCAAGCAGCCCTTGCGCGTGCCCAAGACCCTGACCGAAGCACAGGTCGAGACGCTGCTGAACGCGCCGGACGTGGACACGCCGCTGGGCCTTCGCGACCGCACGATGCTGGAGGTGATCTATGCCAGCGGCCTGCGCGTGAGCGAACTGGTCACCCTCAAGACCTTCAACGTGGGCCTGAACGAAGGCGTGCTGCGGGTGATGGGCAAGGGCAGCAAGGAGCGGCTGGTGCCCTTCGGCCAGGTGGCCGGCGACTGGATCGCGCGTTACCTGGCCGAGGCGCGCGCCCAGATCCTCGGCGGCCAGCAGAGCGAAGACCTGTTCGTCACCTCGCGCGGGCAAGGCATGACGCGCGCCATGTTCTGGGTGATCGTGAAGAAGCAGGCCGCCGCCGCCGGCATCAGCGCGCCGCTGTCACCGCACACGCTGCGCCACGCCTTCGCCACCCACCTGCTCAATCACGGCGCCGACCTGCGCGCGGTGCAGATGCTGCTGGGGCACGCCGACATCTCCACCACCACCATCTACACGCACGTGGCGCGGGAGCGGCTCAAGCAGCTGCACGCGCAGCACCATCCGCGCGGCTGATACTTCGCATCACGAGGACCCCAGATGAACCTGCCCAACCGCCGAGCCCTCCTGGCCGCCCTGGCCGCCCTTGCCGCAGTTCCCGTTGCCCGGGCGCAGCCGTGGCCGGGCCGGCCGCTGCGCCTGATCGTTCCCTATCCCACCGGCGGCGTGAGCGACCTGGTGGCCCGCGCCATCGGTGAGCGGCTGTCGTCCCAGCTGGGCCAGCCGGTGGTGGTGGAAAATCGCGCCGGCGCAAGCGGCACGCTAGGCATGGACGCGCTGGCCAAGGCCGCTCCCGACGGCTACACGCTGGCTTTTTCCGCGGTCAGCCCGCTGACCTTGAGCCCGGCGATCGGCAAGGTGCCTTACGACGTCGACCGCGACTTCACCCCGGTGGTCAGCGTGATGATGTCGCCGGTGCTCGTGCTGGCGACGACGGCGAGCGCCGCGCGCGACTTCCGCGACCTGCTCGGCCGCGCCAAGGACGCACCGGACAGCGTGCGGTGGGCGACCTCCGGGCAAGGCTCCCTCGGCCACGTGCTGCTGGAGCAACTGCAGGAAGCAGCGAAGGTGCGCATGGTCCACATCCCGTACAAGGGCGGCGGCCAGCAGATCAACGATGCCCTCGGCGGCCAGTTCGAGATTCTCTCGGTGAACGCCGGCCCGGTCATCAGCGAGCACATCCGCTCCGGGCGGCTGCGGGCCCTGGCCGTGGGTGCGCCCAAGCGCTTGCCGTCCATGCCCCAGGTGCCCACGCTGGCCGAACTGGGCTATCCGCGCGCCAACCTGTCCTCGCACTTCGGCGTGTTCGCGCCCGGCAACCTGCCGCTGCGCATCCTCGACCGGCTCAACGGCGAGATCAACCGCGCCCTGGAAGAGCCGGAGGTGCGCAACCGGCTGCTCGCCAGCGAGAACGTCCCCACCGGCGGCCCGGCCCGCGACTTCGCCCGGCAGATCGCCGCGGAGGCGGACAGCACCTCGCGCATCGTGAAGGCGGTCGGCATGAAGGGCGAGTAGGGGACACAATCGTGCCCGCGTGCCCGCGTGCGCGGGTCGCGAGCGCGAAGGGTCGTTGCCGGGTACAATAGCGGGCTGCCTGCTGATCGAAGCACGTCAGCCCCCAGCGAGCCCTGCGCCTTTTCGAGGCACTTTCGCCGGCTTGCAAACCCTGGCTGGCAGCGCCAGGCCCGCTTTACCCCCCAATCGATCCAGCGCCGCCCGCGCTTCGCGCGCGACTGCTCGTTCGTACCCAGACAAGGACGCCCATGGCCAAGGAAGAACTCATCGAAATGCGCGGCAAGGTCGCCGAGGTGCTGCCCGACTCGCGCTATCGGGTCGTGCTGGAAAACGGCCACGAACTGGTCGCCTATAGCGGCGGCAAGATGCGCAAGAACCGCATCCGCATCATTGCCGGCGACGACGTCAGCCTCGAGCTGTCGCCGTACGACCTGAACAAGGGCCGCATCATGTTCCGGCACCTGCCCCCGCGCAACGGCGGCGCCCCCGCCCGCCCGGCTTTCCGCGGAGCACGCCGCTAAGCCCGCGCAGCCGCCATTCGGCACGAACGCCGTTCCCGCAGCCCGTGCTTGCAACGCCGGGCCGGGGCGGCGTTTTTCATTTCCCTTCACCTACAAGAAGATGGGACGAAGCACCGGGCACGGGCCCTGCTTAGCGTCTATAAAGGCGAGCATTCATGAACAACAACGAACATCAAGCCCTCACGGTGGGCAAGTACCTGATCTCCCCGCTCACCAAGCTGCTGGAGAACGGCTGGTATTCCGCCTCCGTCTCCATCCGCTCCGGGCGCGGCCCCGGCACCACGGACCGCGTGGTGCGCCTGACGCGCCTGTTCCGCGATCCGCTGGCCGCGGTGGAGTACGCGCTCGACGAAGGCCGGCAGTGGATCGGCCTGGCCGGCCAGCCGGCGCAGCCGGCCTGAGCCCCACGCGATGAACGATCCCGTCCTGCCGGTGCGCATGCACTACGAAGTGGAACTGGG
>JAQGMY010000070.1 GCA_028292105.1 Ramlibacter sp. | reverse complement strand
CAGCGGCGCCGATTGCGGTGCTCGTGTCCTTCTGCCGGGAGGTGATCCGGGCTCTTGCGCAGCCACGCCCTGGCGAGGGCGACGCCGCCTCCGCCAAGTTGCCCAGGCGGCCGCCCAGGAGAGGCTGAACTCACCGGAGCCCGCCGCTCGGGCACGGCTCTGATTCGCGAGGCCCCTTCGGGGACTCCCGCGTCGTCAGGCAGTCCGCAGCGACTGCCTCAGACGTTTTGCAGGTGCTTGCCCACGAGTCCAGTCATCTCGAACATCGTGACTTCGTCCTTGCCCATGACCTGCTTGAGCTTGTCGTCGCAAAGGATGTTGCGCTTGTTCGCCGGGTTCTGCAGGTTGTGCTCTTTGATGTAAGCCCACAGCCGCTTGGTGACTTCGGTGCGCGGCACGGCATCCGGCCCGATCACCGCGGCCAGCTGGGGGCTGGGCTTCAATGCCTTCATGAAGGCGGATGTCTTCTGGGGCGATTCGGATTGCGTCATGGGCTCCCTCGGATGCGAAAACCGGCAGGATACCCGACCACCCGGGTGCGGCCGCCGGTTTCCGGATGCTGGCCCGCCGCGGAGCGCCGCTTCCAGGCACAAAGCCATCTGTCGGCCCGGTGCATAAGGATCAGCTAAAAGAGTATTTGGGATCTGCATGATGGGGGTGTCATGATGCGCGCTTTGTATTCTCACCCCCTCCCGTGGACACCCGACAGCTCGAAGCCTTCACGGCCGTCATGACGACCGGCAGCGTCACAGGCGCGGCCCGCCTGCTGGCGCGGTCGCAGCCGGCAGTGACCCGGCTGGTGCAGGAGCTCGAGTCCGAAATCGGCTATGACCTGCTCACGCGCAAGGGTCCCCGCGTCACGCCCACCGAGCAGGGCCTGCTGCTGTTCGACGAAGTCGAGCGCGCCCTGGGCGGCCTGCGCCGCGTCCGCGAGCGGGCGGGCGAGATCGCCCGCGGCCAGTCCGGCCCGTTGCTGATCGCCGCCACGTCCGCCCTGGCGATCGGGCTCGTGCCCGAGGCGCTGCGGCGCGTCGAGGCCAAGGGCGGCCCGCTCTCGGTCCACCTGCGCAGCGCCGCACCCGAGGAAGTGGTCCATGCGGTGCTGTTCGGCGCCGTCCAGATCGGTGCCACCAGCCTGCCGTTCGGGCACGCCGGCGTGGCCCCCCACTGGATCGGGCAGGTGCCCTGCGTCGCCGTGCTGCCGCACGACCATCCGCTGGCGCGCAAGCGAAAGGTGTCGCTGGCCGCGCTGGCCAGCCAGCGGCTGGTGACCATGAGCAATCCCTTCCGGCTGCGTCATCGCCTCGACGCCGCGCTGGCGCGGGAAGGCGTCGAGAAGTCGCGCACGCAGCCGCTGATCGAAACCAATTCTTCGGCCAACGCGATGGCCCTGGTGCGGGCCGGCCTCGGCGTCGCGGTGCTCGAATCGATCACCGCCGGCGGTGGGCTGCCCGAAGGCCTCGTGGTGCGGCCGCTGGACACGCACATCCCGTTTTTCTTCGGCGTGGTCAAGGCCGAGGCGCGCCCGCTCACGCCGACCGCGGAGGCCGTGGCCGATGCCATGCTGCAGGCCGCAGCGACGCTGCCGGGTTTCGTGCGGCACGACCCGAAGGACCACGACGCGCTGTTGCGCGCCCTTCATGGCGAGGACGACGCTGCCGCACCGCGTCGCGTCGCCCGATCAGGATCTCGATGACTTCCCGAATCTCCCCGGACCCAAGGCCCACCGGGCTGCCTGCGCTCGAGGCCCGCCTGCGGCAGGATCTCGACTGGCTGTGCCTGCCCGCCCGCCGCTGGGTGCCACCGCGCACGGTCGCTGGCACCCCCGTACTGGACGTCGCAATAGTGGGCGGCGGCATGGCTGGCCTCGCGCTGGCCGCCTCGCTGGCGCACCTGGGCGTGCAGGCGCCGCTGTTCGACCGCGCACCGGCCGGCTTCGAAGGGCCCTGGGCGACCACGGCCCGCATGGAGACGCTGCGCTCGCCCAAGGAGCTGACCGGCCCCGCCCTGGGCCTGCCCGCGCTCACGTTCCGCGCCTGGTTCGAAGCGCAGTTCGGCCTGCCGGCCTGGCAAGAGCTGGACAAGATCCCGCGGCTGCAATGGGCCGAGTACCTGCGTTGGTACCGGCGCGTGCTCGGACTCGAGGTGCGCAACCTGCAGCGGGTGGCCGAGGTGCGGCCGCGCAGCGACGGCCTCGCCGAACTGGCCCTGCGTGACGACGCGGATGGTGCAAGGCCCTACACGGTACTCGCCCGGCACGTGGTGCTGGCCACCGGCCGCGACGGCCTGGGCGGCCCGTGGGTGCCGGCCTGGGCGGCCAAGCTCCCGCGCGAGCGCTGGGTGCATTCGGGCGAGGCCTGGGATGGCAGCCGCTTCCTGGGGCAGCGCGTGGCGGTCGTCGGCGGTGGCGCTTCGGCCATGGACGCCGCCGCGACGGCGCTGGAGGCGGGCGCGTCGCGCGTCGACCTGCTGATCCGCCGGGCGGATCTGCCGCGCATCAACAAGGGCAAGGGCTCGGGCAGCGCCGGCATGGCGCACGGCTTCTGGTCGCTGCCGGACGACTGGAAGTGGCGCTTCCGGCATTTCCTCAACGTGCAGCAGGTGCCACCGCCGCACGGCAGCACGCTGCGCGTCTCGCGCCACCCGAACGCGCACTTCCACCTGGCCGCGCCGGTGCAGGACGTGCGGCAACGCCCGGACGGTGCGCTGCGCATCGACACCGGCAAGGGCCCGCTGGCGGCCGATGCCGTGATCTTCTGCACCGGGTTCCGCACCGACTGGGCGCAGCGGCCCGAGTTCGCTGCCCTGGCGCCGCACGTGCGCGTGTGGCAGGACCGCTTCACGGCGCCGCCCGGGGAGGACGACGCGGAGCTCGCGGGCTCGCCCGACCTCGGGCCGCTGTTCGAATTCCAGCCGAAGTCGCCCGGCGCCTGCCCGGGGCTGGACCGCATCCACTGCTTCAACTACGCCGCGACGCTGTCCCATGGCGCCGCCACCGGCGACATTCCGCAGATCAGCGACGGCGCGCAGCGGCTGGCGCGCGGGCTGGCGAGCCGCCTGCTGGCCGACGACGCCGCGCTGCATTACGCGGCGATGGAGCGTTACGCCGAGCCGGAACTGCTCGGCGACGAGTGGACGCCCGCGGCCTTTCCGGCGTACCAGCCGGCGGGGGACGGCACGTGACCGGCTGGCTGCTGCGCCGCGTCGGCCAGGCCGCGCTGGTGGTCGTGGCGATGACGCTGATCGTCTTCGTGGGGTTGCACGCCATCGGCAACCCCGCCGACATCCTGCTGGGGGAAGACATGAACCAGCAGGAACGGCTCGCGGCCATCGCGCGGCTGGGGCTGGACCAGCCGCTGTGGAGGCAGTACCTGTCGTTCGTCGAGGGGGCGTTCAGCGGCAACCTGGGCCGCTCCTTCGTCTACCAGGAAGACGCCGTGCGCCTGATCCTGCAGCGGCTGCCGGCGACGCTGGAGCTCGCCGTCGCCGCGCTGCTGATCGCCATCGTCGTCGGCGTGCCGCTCGGGCTCTTCGCCGGGATGAAGCCGGACCACTGGCTGTCACGCGGGGTCATGGCGGCCAGCATCGTGGGCTTCTCGCTGCCCGCGTTCTGGGTGGCCCTGATGCTGATCATGGTGTTCAGCGTGCAACTGGGTTGGCTGCCGGCGAGCGGTCGCGGGCCCACGGTGACCTGGCTGGGCGTCGCCTGGTCGTGGCTCACGCTCGAAGGCCTGCAGCACCTGGTGCTGCCCGCCTTCAACCTGGCGCTGTTCAAGGTGTCGCTGGTGATGCGGCTCACTCGCGCGGGCGTGCGCGAGGTGCTGCCGCAGGACTTCGTCAAGTTCGCGCGGGCCAAGGGCCTGAGCCCGGCGCGCGTGCTGCTGGTGCACGTGCTGCGCAACACTCTGATCCCGCTGGTCACCGTGCTGGGCCTGGAGCTGGGTTCGACCATTGCCTATGCGGTGGTCACCGAAACCATCTTCGCCTGGCCCGGCGCGGGCAAGCTGATCCTGGACAGCATCAACTCGCTGGATCGACCGGTGGTGGTGGCCTACCTCATGGTCGTGGTCGTGCTGTTCGTCACCATCAACCTCGTGGTCGACCTGCTGTACCGGCTGCTCGATCCGCGGGTGCGGCTGGGAGCGGCGGCATGACGACGCTTGCCAACCAGGTGACTGCGGGGCGTTCGCTGTGGTGGCGGGTCGCGCAGGATTTCCTCGACTCGCGCATCGCCGCGGCCGCACTGGTCGTGCTGGTGTCGATCGCGCTGGCGGCGCTGCTGGCGCCCTGGATCGCGCTGCAGAACCCCTACGACCTGATGCAGATCGACGTGATGGACGCGCGGTTGCGCCCGGGCAGCGCGAACGCCGCCGGCGACCACGTCTACTGGCTGGGCACGGACGGGCAGGGGCGGGACCTGTACTCCGCCATCCTCTACGGGCTGCGCATCAGCCTCGCCGTGGGTATCGGCTCGGCGGTGCTCGCCGGCGTCGCCGGCACGCTGGTCGGCCTGCTGGCAGCCTACGCGGGCGGGCGCGTCGACGCGACGCTGATGCGCATCGTGGACCTGATGCTCTCGTTTCCGACCATCCTGATGGCGCTGATGATCCTGGCGTATGTGGGCAAGGGCGTCGGCAACGTGGTGCTCACGCTGGTGCTGCTGGAGTGGGCGTACTACGCCCGCACGGCGCGCGGCCAGGCGCTGGTGGAGGCGCGGCGCGACTATGTCGAGGCCGCGCGCGGCCAAGGCCTGGGCGGCTGGCGCATCGCCACCGGCCACGTGCTGCCCAACTGCCTGCCGCCGCTGATGGTGATCGGCGCGCTGCAGGTGGCGCGCGCCATCACGCTCGAGGCGACGCTCTCGTTCCTCGGCCTCGGCGTGCCCATCACCGAGCCGTCGCTGGGGCTGCTGATCTCCAACGGTTACCAGTACCTGCTGTCCAACGAATACTGGATCAGCTTCTTCCCGGGCATCGCATTGCTGCTCACCATCGTCGCGATCAACCTCGTCGGCGACCAGTTGCGCGACGCGCTGAATCCGAGGCTGCAGCGATGAGCGCCGAGCGCGACGACGTGCCCGTGCTGGACGTGCGCGACCTGCACACCCGCTTTCACACCCGCGAGGGCGTGCTGCCGGTGGTCGATGGCGTGTCCTTCACGCTGGGGCGTGGCCAGGTGCTGGGGCTGGTGGGCGAGTCCGGCTCGGGCAAGAGCGTGACGGGCTTCTCGATCCTCGGCCTGGTCGACCCGCCCGGCCGCGTCGAATCGGGCCAGGTGCTGTTCAAGGGACAGGACCTGCTGCAACTGCCGCCGCAGGAGCGCCGCCGCCTGCGGGGCGACCGGATCTCGATGATCTTCCAGGACCCGATGGCCACGCTCAACCCCGTGCTGCGCATCGACACGCAGATGACGGAGGCGGTCCATGCCCACCGGCGCATGCCGCGCGACGCGGCGCGCCGGCTCGCCGCGGAGTCGCTGGCCCAGATGGGCATCCCCGGCCCGGAAGACCGGCTGCGCGCGTACCCGCACCAGCTGTCGGGCGGCATGCGCCAGCGGGTGGCCATCGCCATCGCGCTGCTGCACGGGCCCGACCTCATCATCGCGGACGAACCCACCACGGCACTGGACGTGACCATCCAGGCGCAGATCCTGTCGGAGATGCAGAAGCTGGTGCGCCAGCGCGGCACCTCGATGATCTGGATCAGCCACGACCTGTCGGTGGTGGCGGGCCTGGCCGACCGCATCGCGGTGATGTACGCCGGACGCATCGTCGAGGAAGGAACGGTCGACGAGGTGCTGGACCGCCCGCTGCATCCGTACACGCAGGGCCTGATCGGCAGCCTGCCCAGCGCCAACCGCCGCGGCGAGCGGCTGCGGCAGGTGCCCGGCATGGCGCCGTCCCTGCTTGCGATGCCCACCGGTTGCGCCTTCGCGCCGCGCTGCAGCCGCGCCACCGACCTTTGCCAGGTACGCCCCGCGTTCACCTATCCGGGCGCCGGCAGCCCGCAACACGGCGTGCGTTGCTTCCATCCGGC
>JAQGMY010000057.1 GCA_028292105.1 Ramlibacter sp. | reverse complement strand
GGCAACTCGGCGAACTGCATCACTCGCGTCGCAGCGAAATCGACGTTTCGCACAGTCATTTACGTGCTCCTCTCCAGGTTCTGCCCAACACTGCATCAGAACATGGATGAGCTTCGTCGTTGTAGGCATGTGCTTCAGGCGCGTAGAGCCGTTGCCTGCTCGGGGCTAAGCACATGGCGCAGCGCCGCCAGGAGGCAGAGCACTGGTGAAACCCACATGTGGCTGAAGTCGGTATGTCGGGACGGATTTCTCTAGGCCAAATCCTAGGCCAATAGAGCTAACGACGGCTATGCGGCTGGCGTGTCATTTGGCGATATTGTTGCCATCTGTTAGCCGACCCGACTGAAAGCCAAGGTGCCGCCCGCTGCACGCCCTCTGAAGCCCAACCATGCGCATATCCCCCCTTCAAGCCAGGCTTTTGCTTCTCTTGATTCTTGGATTCGTGACGTGGCTCGACGTAATGAGTTCGGCGAGGCTGGCGTTTGCGATCCCGTACTTTGCCTGCATTTACGCCGCGGCACGGCTTTCAGCAGGGCCGTACGCGTATTTCATCGCTGTTCTTGCTGCTCTCGCTGCTGTCGCTGCCTCCAGCGGATTTTATGGAATCTACGTCGGCTATCCAGCGGGAGAGAGTACCGCGATAGCGGTTTGGCAGTTCATCACTTACGTGATCGTCCACTGTGGGGTTTGCTACTTGTTTAGCGTTTACCTGCGCGTCAAGCTGTTCCTCAGCCCGACCAACCCACTGCTTCAGCGTGAGCACACTGAGTTCACACGCCTGCGCCAATTCATTTTTCGGCCGTACATCCACAGCGGTTGGACCATGGCTCAGCGCATCGAGGCCATTGAGCGTCACTACCGTCTGGTGGCTGATTCTGTTACGTTTCTCCAGCTCAGCAATAGGGAGGTAATCACGCTAGCGGAAATCCCCATGCTTGGAAGCTCGTTGCGAATTACTGTAGACCGGCCGGGGTGGATGCGTGGCGAAGGCGAGTTGGCGGTAAGTCTCTTCTACGATATAGACCGTATCTACACCGCCATGATCGCTGTCGGCGGCACGCCCGCGTCGGTAAAGCTAATCGTGGGGAACCTGCAAGGGGATGGGCGTCGCCGCGCCGAGTTGTACAAGGAACTCACGAAAGCACTCCACGGGATGCGGCCACGTGATTTCGTCGTTCGTGTCGTCCAGTTGTGCGCTGGCGAGCTTGGATGCACCGAGGTCCTCGGCATCTCCGACAAAGCGCACCGGAGCGCGCACTGGCTCACCCGAGCCGGCAAACAAAGCACCTATGACGACGTATGGCAGGAGAACGGCGGTGTGCTCCAGGACTCCACGGGCTTCTACAGCCTCCCCGTCGGTTTGCGCAAGCGCCCCGACCCGGAAATCCCTGCGCGCAAGCGTGCCCTCTATCAGCGCCGACACAATTTCATGGAACAGCTTCGGCTGGGAGTGCACGAGGTCATCAACGCACCGCGCGCAGGACACGTAGCTCAAGGGAACAGCCACACACTGCGGGAAGGAAGGCCTGAAGCTCGCTGCTAGCCAGATCGCACGCGTGGCCACCGGTGGCTACCCACACGGCTACATGGCTCCACAGCTGAGCCCGGCAAAAGAAAAAGGACTCAGCCGCTCGCGCAGCCAAGTCCTTGATTTTTTTTCGTCTTGGCTCCTCGACCTGGGCTCGAACCAGGGACCTACGGATTAACAGTCCGGCGCTCTACCAACTGAGCTATCGAGGAACAAGCCTCAGATTATAGCGCGGGTTGTTTTCGCTTCCCGGCGCTGGCACTGACGAATTGCTGAACTCAGTCGAACACCGGCGTCTCGACGCCCAGAACCTTGTGCAGCTTCGTGCTGGTGGTCGTGTACTGCAGGTGGATCTTGCCCTTCTCGGGGAACACGATCGTCGCCGCGGCGAAAGCGGCCAGGGCGCACTCGTGGAATCCCGACAGGATCAGCTTCTTCTTGCCCGGATAGGTGTTGATGTCGCCCACCGCGAAGATGCCGGGGATGTTGGTGGAGAACTTCTCGGTGTCCACCTTCAGCTGCTTGCGCTCGATGTCCAGGCCCCAGTCCGCTATCGGGCCGAGCTTGGGCGAGAGGCCGAAGAAGACCAGCAGCGCATCGGTCGGCACCACGCGCGTGACGCCGTCACCGCCGGTGACCTTGGCGCCCGTCAGCACGCCGTCCTTCTCCTCGATGCCCGTGACCTGGCCGACGACGAACTGCATCTCCAGCGCGTCGCACAACTGGTGCATCCTGGCCACCGATGCGGGCGCGGCACGGAAGCCGTCGCGCCGGTGCAGCAGGATCACGCTGTCGGCCTTGTGCGGATTGCCGTTGTCGTTGCCGCCGCAGAAGTTCAGCGCCCAGTCCAGCGCGGAGTCGCCGCCGCCGACCACCAGCAGGTTCTTGCCCGCGAAGTCTTCGGGGTTGCGCACCCGGTAATGCAGTTGCGAGCCGTTGTACTTGTCCAGGCCTTCGACCTTCAGCTGCTTGGGCTCGAAAGCACCGACACCGGCCGCGATGAAGATGGTCTTGGTCAGGAAGCGGGTGCCCTTGGAGGTCTCGACGTAAAAGCGGCCGTCGTCCTGCTTTTGCACCACGCTGACGGTCTGGCCGAGGTGGAAGGTGGCGCCGAAGGGCTCGATCTGCTTGAGCAGTGCGTCCGTCAGTTCCTTGCCCGTGCACACCGGGATCGCCGGGATGTCGTAGATCGGCTTGTCCGGATACAGCTCGATCGGCTGGCCGCCGGGGTAGGCGAGCGCATCGATCACGTGCGCCTTGATCTCCAGCAAGCCGAGTTCGAACACCTGGAACAGGCCGACCGGGCCGGCGCCGACGATGACGGCGTCGGTCTCGATCGGGCCGTCGTGTTCGGCTGCGGTCTTGATCACTTCTTGGTTCAGTTCGGATTTCATCTCTTACTTGACGAGCTCGGACAACTTGCCCGGCTTGTCCTTCCATTCGTCCGCGTCCGGCAGGGCCGGCTTGCGCTTGGTGATGCTTTTCCAGCCGTTGGCCAGCGACAGCTCGGCGTTCAGCTTGATGAAGGCGACCTGGTCGGCCGGCACGTCTTCTTCCGCGTAGATGGCGTTGACGGGGCACTCGGGGATGCAGACCGCGCAGTCGATGCATTCGTCCGGGTCGATCACCAGCATGTTCGGCCCCTCGCGAAAGCAGTCCACGGGGCAGACATCCACGCAGTCGGTGTACTTGCAGCGGATACAGGTTTCGGTGACGACGTGGGTCATTGTTGTAGTAGGTGCGGCGAGGGGGAAGCCCTCGATTTTATCGGACCAGCACGGCCCCCGAAGTCTTGTGGGTAGCCGTATCGACCAGGACCAGGGCTCCGAGGGCGCGCGAGCGGGCATACGGCAGGGTCGCCAGCGGCTCCTGCAGGGCCAGTTCGATGTGGCCTATGCCATTGGGTTCGATCCGGTCGGCGTCCTGTTCGGCCAGGGTGTTGACGTCCAGCTTGTGGACGATGCGCTTGACCTTGGCCTTCACCCAGCGGTGCCCGTGCAGGGCCCAGTACAGGCGGCCCGCCACCAGCGGCTCGTCGTCCAGCCAAGCCACGGTCGCCGACACCTCGCGGCTGGGCGTGAAGGCGCCGGGCGCCAGCAGCCAGTCGCCGCGGGAGACGTCCACTTCGCGATCCAGAACGATGCCGGCGCTGTGTCGCGCGCCGACCGTGGCCGGATTGCGGGCGTGATCGAGGACCTGTGCCACCGTGGCAGTTTGCCCACTGGGCAGCACGGTCACGGCCTGCCCGGGTTGCACTTCACCCGTGGCGACGCGGCCCCAGAAGACCCGGCGTCCCCGCGAAGTGTCGGCGGACGAAGAGAACTTCTCGACCCACTGCACCGGGAAGGCGAAAGCTTCGGTCGTCTCGGCCGGGGTCACGTCCATCTGCTCGAGCAGCTGCAGCAGGGAAGGGCCTTGGTAGCCGCACCAGCCAGGCCGGGCTTCCACCACGTTGTGGCCCTTGAGCGCGGAGATCGGCACCACGGCGCGGGCGTTCACGCCGGCGGCCTGGGTGAAGATGTCCAGCGCAACGCGGATGTTGTTGAAGGCGACGGTGGGGTCCTCCACCGCATCCAGCTTGTTCACGGCGAAGACGATCGCCGGCACGCGCAGCAGGTTTGCCAGCAGCGTGTGGCGGCGGGTCTGGGGCAGCAGTTCGAGGCCGGGGTTCTGCCACTTCAGCTTGGTCGCATCCACCAGCACCACGGCGGCGTCGGCGCCGGAGGCGGCCGTCACCATGTTGCGCGTGTACTGCTCATGACCGGGCGCGTCGCCGATGATGAACTTGCGCGCCGGGGTGGCGAAGTAGCGGTAAGCCACGTCGATCGTGATGCCTTGCTCGCGCTCGGCCGAAAGGCCGTCCGTCAGCAGCGCCAGGTCGGTCTGGCCGGAGCGGGACACGGAAGCCAGCTGGTCCTGCAGCACCGCGCGGCTGTCCACCAGCAGGCGGCCGATCAGCGTGCTCTTGCCGTCGTCGACGGACCCGCACGTGATGAACCGCAGCGCCGCGTCGTGGTCGTGTTGGATCGAGACCGTCATCAGAAATACCCGTCCTTCTTGCGCTTTTCCATGGAGGCGTCGGAGGTCCTGTCGTCCATCCGCGTCGCGCCCCGTTCGCTCACGTCCACCGTCAGCGTCTCCGCCACGACATCGGTGGCGTTGGCGGCATCGCTGGCCACCGGGCAGGTGCAGGTGACGTCGCCCACGGTGCGAAAGCGCACGGTGCGGGTCACGACCTCTTCGCCATCCTTGGGCGGGGTCAGTTCCGTCACCGGCACCAGCATGCCGCGACGCTCGACCACCTGGCGCTGGTGCGCGTAGTAGATCGAGGGCAGGGCGATGTCCTCGCGCTCGATGTACTGCCAGACGTCCAGTTCGGTCCAGTTGGAGATCGGGAACACGCGGAAGTGTTCGCCGGGCTGCAGGCGGGTGTTGAACAGCGTCCACAGCTCGGGGCGCTGCGCCTTCGGCTGCCACTGCCCGAAGCTGTCGCGGTGCGAGAAGATGCGTTCCTTGGCGCGGGCCTTCTCTTCGTCGCGACGGGCGCCGCCGATCAGCGCATCGAAGCGGAATTCGTCGATCGCCTCGAGCAGCGTGACCGACTGGTGGACGTTGCGGCTCTCACCCGGATGCGCCAGGCGCACGGTGCCGCGCTGCATCGAGTCTTCGACGTTGCGCACGATCAGCTCGGCGCCCAGTTCCCTGGCGCGCAAGTCACGGAAGTCCGTCACTTCCGGGAAGTTGTGGCCGGTGTCTATCATCAGCAGCGGGTACGGGATGCGACCCTTGCCGAAGGCCTTCTCGGCGCACTTGAGCAGGACCAGCGAGTCCTTGCCGCCGGAAAACAGCAGCGTCGGCCGCTCGAAGGCGCCGGCGACTTCGCGCAGGATGAAGATCGCCTCTTCTTCCAGCGCGTCCAGGTGGCGGTTGCTGATCCCCAGCAATTGGGGTTCGGTGCGGGCGTTCATGCGGCGGCTTTCTCTTCTTGCTTGACGTGCAGTCCGCATTCCTTGGCGGCCTCATCGTGGCTCCGGCCGGCCTGATCGGCCTTAACTTCGCTTTCAGCGAAGTTAGCCTGCGCCGAAGCGATGGGCGAGGCGCTGTCGCTTTCGTGCGGCTTGACGTGCAAGCCACACTCCTTCGCCGACTCGCTTTCCCACCACCATCGTCCAGCCCTGAAGTCCTCGCCCAGGCTGATCGCGCGGGTGCACGGTGCGCAGCCGATGCTGGGGAAGAATTGGTCGTGCAGCGGGTTGTAGTCGACGCCGAAGGCGCCGATGTAGTGCCAGACGTCGCCCCAGGTCCAGTCGGCCAGCGGGTTGATCTTGGTGCGGGTTTCGGCAGTGTCGATCTGCGGCACCTCGGCGCGGGCCGAGGACTGTTCGCGCCGCAGCCCGGTGATCCACGCTTTCTGGCCGGCCAGCGCGCGCGACAAGGGCTCCATCTTGCGGATGCCGCAGCAGGCCTTGCGCAGCTCGATGCTGCGGAACATGGCGTCCTTGCCTTCGCGGCCCACGAACTGCACCACCGACTCCTGCACCGGCTGGTACACCTCGACCGGCGCGCGCGACATGTTGCGGGTGCGCTCCAGCAGTTGCAGCGTCTCCTCGTGCAGCGCACCGGTTTCCAGCACGAACACCGGGATGTCGAGGGCCAACGCGTTGATCAGGTGCGTGATGACCACGTCCTCGGCGCCGAGGCTGGACGCTTGCTTGAGCGGCGTGAACTCGGTGGCCGCGCGCTGCAGCAGCACACGCGTGTGCGCCAGCTTGGCATCGAAGTCCTTCGAAGGGCGGGCGTGCAGGTCGATCGCACCCATGTCAGCCCCGCGCGAACAAGGGCTGCGTCACCACCGCATCGCCCTGGTAGAACTCGGGATAGCGGGCGAACTGGCGCTCGGCGTCGGCCGGGTCCTTGCCTTCCTTGAGCACCGCGCTGGAGAAGCCGACCCGGTACATCTGCACCAGCTGGTCGATCAGCACGTCGCCGGTGGCTCGGATGTCGCCGGTGTAGCCGCGGCGCTGGCGCAGCAGGCGGGCCTGCGTGAAGGCGCGCCCGTCGGTGAACTTGGGGAAGTTCAGCTCGACGCGGTCGACGCCTTCGAGCGGCGCTTCCAGCACGTCGGCGTCGTTGGCCAGCACCAGCACGTTCTTGTGGTCGGCGGGCAGGTTGGCGGCATTGAGGATGGTGATCATGCGGTTTCGCGTTCCACGAAGCGGGCGCCGTTGGCGGCGGCCTTGAAAGGGTCCAGGCCGACGCGGCGCAGGGTGGCGATGAAGGTTTCGGCCTTGCCGTCGGCGGCGGCCGCGCGTTCCTTGCGGTAGGTGTCGAGCACGGCCTCGATCACCACCGGCACTTCGGCGGCGGAGAAGGACGGGCCCACCACCTTGCCGGGCAGGGCCGGGCCGGACAGGTCCGAACCGTTGGAGCCGCCCAGGGTGATCTGGTACCACTCCTTGCCGTCCTTGTCGACGCCGAGGATGCCGATGTGGCCGGCATGGTGGTGGCCGCACGAGTTGATGCAGCCGGAGATGTTCAGCCGGATGTCGCCCAGGTCGAACTCTTCGTCCAGGTCCTGGAAGCGCTGCGTGATCGCTTCGGCGATCGGCAGCGAGCGCGCGTTCGCCAGCGAGCAGAAGTCGCCGCCGGGGCAGGCGATCATGTCCGTCAGCAGGCCGATGTTCGGCCGCGCGAAGCCGGCCTTGCGGGCGGCTGCATACAGCTCCGGCAGGTCGTCCTGGTGCACCCAGGGCAGCAGCAGGTTCTGCTCGTGGTTCACGCGCGCCTCCCCGGCCGAGAAGCGTTCGGCCAGCCCCGCCGCCGTCTCCAGCTGTTCGGCCGTGGCATCGCCGGGCGCATAGCCCAGGCGCTTGAACGACAGCGTCACCGCGCGCAGCTGCGGGTTCCTGTGCGGCAGCACGTTGCGCTGCAGCCAGCGGGCGTACAGCGGGTCGGCCTCGGCGTCCTTGCGCACGATCTCGTGCAGCTGCGCTTCGGCGCCCTTGCGCGCCAGCGGCTTGATCTGCGGCGTGACGAAGGACGCGGCGACGCGCTCGTATTCCTCCTGCGTGATGGTGTGGGGCCCGCCGTCCTTGTCCAGGATCTCGCGGAACTCCGCTTCCACCTTGTCGATGTACTTCTGGCCCTCGGCCTTGACGAGGATCTTGATCCGCGCCTTCCACAGGTTGTCGCGGCGGCCGTACTCGTTGTAGACCCGGATGCAGGCCTCGACGTAGTTCAGCAGGTGTTGCCAGGGCAGGAACTCGCGCACCACGGTGCCGATGATCGGGGTGCGGCCCATGCCGCCGCCGACCTGGACGCGAAAGCCGAGCTCACCGGCCTCGTTCCTCGCCGCCTGCAGGCCGATGTCGTACCAGCCGATCGCGGCATGGTCTTCCTTCGAGCCGTTGAAGGCGATCTTGAACTTGCGCGGCAGGAAGGCGAATTCCGGGTGCAGCGTGCTCCACTGCCGCATGATCTCGGCGAACGGCCGCGGATCGGCGATCTCGTCGATGCCGATGCCGGCGAACTGGTCGGTGGTGATGTTGCGGATGGTGTTGCCGCTGGTCTGGATGCCGTGCATGTTCACGCTGGCCAGCAGGTCCATCACGTCGGCGCTCTTGTCGATCGGGATCCAGTTGAACTGCACGTTGGTCCGCGTGCTGAAGTGGCCATAGCCATACTTCAGGCGCGTGACGACGGGTTCGCCGCCGGGCACCGGCACTTCGCCCAGGGCCAGCTGTTTTTCCTGCGCGTCGCGCAGCAGCTCGGGGTCCGGCTGGTCGTAGTCACGGGCGATCTTCGCCAGCGTGCGCAGCTGCTGGCTGGAGATGTCGCCGTAGGGCACGGCGATGCGCAGCATGGGGGCGTAACGCTGGATATACCAGCCGTTCTGCAGCCGCAGCGGCCGGAACTCGTCGTCGGCGAGCTTGCCCGCCTGCCAGCGCTCGAGCTGGTCGCGGTACTGGGCGGCGCGGGCGCGCACGAACTGCTGGTCGAATTCTGTGTATTGGTACATGAAGGAGGAGAGCAAATACAACCCGCGCGAGCGGGCCGGACCCGAGACTGTAAAGAACTGACTTATAGACTCAAACGATTTTTTTCTTCGTGCCTTATGCGGATAAGCATATGCACCAGCACTGGCGCGGGTTGGCGGGCGGTTCGCGGGCAAAGCTGGATAAGCCGTGCGGACGCGCTGGCCGCGCATAATGTCCGGCACAAGATGGCGCAGCGGTTCTTCATCAAGGTAGTGGGCTTCTCCGACGAGGAGCGGCACGCCCTCAACACGGTGTTCCGCCTGTCCGAGCAGTGCAGCACCATGTACCAGCTCTGGACCGCGGAGGTCGCGCAGCCGCCCCACATGGTCTTGCTGGACGCGGAAAGCTACGAAGCGCCCGTGGAGGCCGAATCGCCCACGGGCGAGGGCCTGCGCATGTTGTGGATAGGCTCCAATCCGCCGGCCAACATCTGGCGCACCCTGGACCGGCCGATGGTCTGGCAGCAGGTGATCGAGGCCATGGATTCGGTGTTCTCGCCCTCGGACCTGGACCTGGACCTGGTCCTGGCGGAGCCGGAAATCATGTCCGAGAAGCTGGCGCTGATCGTCAGCCCCGATCGTGCCGAGCGGCTCTACCTGCGCGCGCGGCTGTCCCTGTCCAAGCTGACGCTGGCCGACGAAGCCGAGAGCGGCTTGCACGCGATGGAGCTGGCGCGCAGCAAGCAGTACGACCTCGCGCTGGTGACCTGCGAATTGCACGACATGACCCCCTGGGCCTTGCTGCGCCAGTTGCGCGGCGGCCGCAAGCCGATCCGCCATGTCGCGATGACCAAGGCGCGGCGGTCGATCCCGGAGCGCGTGCGGGCCTGGCTCGGCGGCGCCGCGATGCACGACCAGCCGCCGCATCCGGGCCGCTTCAAGGACTGGCTCAGCCGCATCTAGGAGTCTGGGCGGCAGAGAGACGGGCCTGCGTTGGGCCTGCAAGGGGGTGGATGCTAGCGCCCGGCATCCAGCGCCTGCGCGAGGCGCGCTTCCAGCGGCAGGGGTTCCTGATGCAGGCGCGCTGCCAGCAACTCGGCGCAGAGGGCAGCGAAGGTCAGCCCGCGTGAGCCCATCGCGGTGCTCACCCACAAACCCGGCGCGACTTCACCCACCAGCGGCCGGCGGTCG
>JAQGMY010000459.1 GCA_028292105.1 Ramlibacter sp. | reverse complement strand
AGCCGGATCCCAGGTAGTGGTCGGGGCCCAACCGGTCCGCTGCGAAGAGCATGGCCACGTCGTCCCACGCCGGCGCGAAGCGGAAAGATCCGTAAGGCCCGGTGATGTCCTGGTGCGTCGACGGCTGGGGCTCGTCGAACGGCAGCCAGCCGAAAAGCGGATGCTCGTCCCGGGCGGGGGCGAGCGCGGCGATCCAATGTGGCGGGAACCGGAGCCGGGGGCCTATGTCGGCATGCGCTTGCAGCTCGCCCAGGTAGACATGTGCGGCCTGGCGCAGGGAGGCATCGGTGCCATCGGCGATGGCGACTTCGAACGGATCGTTGAAATGCTCGACCAGGACGGAGCCGGGGCTCTCGTCATGGAACACCGCCTCGACGTGCGTGGCGGCCAGGGAGGGCGTCCAGGCCATGGTTCAGCCTTTCGACGGTCAGACCGGCCACTCGGCCTGGGCACGCAAGAGAACCGACTGCAAGGTGGGGCAGTCGATCTCCGTTGCGGTGCCAGGTGTCTTCAGCAAGGCGTGCCACATCGCCGCCGCCAGGTGGCGCCCGGCAGAGGAGTCGGAGGGGTAGTGCACGCCCAGGCGCTCGCGGTTCTTCGCCAGCCGTGCCGCCAGCCACAGCAGCGGTGAATTGACAGGCGCCGTTCCGGCCAGCAGCGTCCGGGTGACCGGCTGGCCCGTGACCGGCAGCCCCGTGACGCTGTCCACGCCCTTCACCCCGAACCTGGTGCGCAAGCCCGGGATCTCCAGCAGCAGCAGCGCGATCAGGTGGCCCAGGGTGGAATGGCCGCTGGGGAAGGCCGGGTGTTGCGGCGGCCCGAACGAGGGCGCCAGGGCGGGGCAAAGGAAGGACGGGCGGACCCGGCCATAGAGGCTCTTCCAGCGCATGTAGGCCACGTTGCCCATCGCCAGGGCGCAATTGATCAACTCGATGGTCCAGGGATGCCGCAGCTGGTCGGCGCCGATGAAGGCGATCACGTAGTCCGCCAGGCCGTCCGCCTGCGCCTCGATTTCAGCCAGGTAGCGCTCGCGGTCGTCCTTCATCAGCTGCTGCAGCTGAACGATCTCCGACTTGATGAAGCCCGTACCCGCGGCGGTGGCGGGGCGCCAAAGCAGGTCGCCAGGCTCGATCCAGGGATTCGGCGTCTTTTCGAGGAAGTTCGTGTCCGGACCCCACAGCTGGACCTGGGCGCCGAATTCGCGCGCCGCCATGATGGAGGGCCGCGAAGGATCGACCGTCCTGAGCCATTCGGTCAGGTGGGGGTCGTAGGTTTTCAGGGACCAGAAACGCAGGGCCGGATCCCAGTCGTCGGGGCGCCATGCCATTGGCTTGGCGGTCGCATAGGGATCGATGAAGACATCGAAGAGGAAGGCAGGGTTGCCCGCGTTGTCCGGGGTGATGTCCAGCGCCCACGGTCGAAAGCGCAGTTCCCCCGGGGTGGCGTAGTAGCTGCGGGGGTATCCGGTCGCGGCGCCGGCACCGGCTCCCGCCCCTGCTCCTGCGCCTGTCCCTGCACCAGCCCCCGTGCCGGCTCCGGCACCGGCCCCCGCGCCGGCTCCGGCCCCAGCCCCTGCACCTGCACCTGCACCTTGAGCCATCGCGAACCTCCAGTTTTTCTGCAGATATCCGGTGTACAGCCCGGCGCTCAGTCGGGCAAGCCGGCGGAGCGCAGTCCCTCCTCCAAGCGAGCGAGGTCTTCGGGCCGGCGCAGCGGGTACCACTCGATGAATTTGCCGACATGGAAATTCGGTTCGACGGCGAGCAGCTGCTGGCCGACCTGCCTGGCGCCTTTCTCGTCACCGGAGAGCGCCAGTGCCGCCGCCAGGGTGCGCATGGCCGCAATGAAGCGCGGGTTGGCACGATGGGATTTGCGCGTCCAGGCGATGCACTCGCCATAGCGGCCGGCCACGAATTCAGCTATGCCGGCGACGATCCAGAAGTAGAAGTTCATCGGGTCGTAGGGATTGAGCCGCCAGACGTTCTGCAGCCGTCCCGCGGCATCGTCGGCCTCGCCCAGGTAGGAGCGATTGAGCGCACTGAGCCCCCAGGCGAACGCCGAGTTCTCGTTCAGCGCCAGCGCCCGGTCGTACAGGTCGTTGGCGTGGTCGAGGTTCTTGCCGATGAAGCCGTGGATGTGGGCGGCGACGCACAACACGAACGGATCCTCGGCGTCCAGTTCCAGCGCCCGCTCGGCCGCCGCCAGGGCGTGGGCCCGGTCGCGCGCCGGGTCCGACGACCGGTTTTCACCCAGCACGAAATTCAGCCGCCACGCCGTATACGCATGCGCCTGGGCATAGCCCGGGTCGAGGGCGGTCGCGCGATCGAGCAGTTCCCCGGTTTCCCTGAAGCTGTCGTCGGTGAAACGGTAGAGCCTGGACATTGCCTTGAGGACGGAGTCGAAGGCGTCCAGGCTTTCCGTCGGTCGCTCGCCGGCGCGCGCCGCTTCCACCGCCCGCAGCCTGGGCTCCAGCGCGCCGATGACGCTGGCGGCGATGCGGTCCTGGAACTCGAACACATCGGCGCCGCTGCCGTCGAAGCGTTGCGACCACAGCGAGCGGTTCTCGGTGATGTCGACCAGCTCCACCTTGATGCGCAACCGGTCCTGCTGGCGCCAGACGCTGCCGTCGAGCACGAAGCGCACGTCGAGCTCCGCGGCGATCTGGCGCAGGTCGGTGTCGTTGGGGCGGTTGGTGTAGCGCAAGGTGGAGTTGCGGGCGATCACGTACATCGAGCGGCTGCATGACAGCCCGGTGATGATCTGGTCGGTGATGCCCTCGCCGAAGTACGCGTCGCCCGCGTCGCCGGTGCCGTTTCGAAACGGCAGCACGGCCAGGGTGGGCCTGGAGGTCCACTGCAGGTGCGGCTGCGGCAGGAGTTGCACCACGCCGCTGTCAAGCCACTGGATCTCGAAGACCCGCACCGGCTTGACGATGTTCTTCATGGGCGGCGTGCCGAGGTCGCGGAACTTCAGCGGCAGGCGGTTGGTGACGAACTCGCGGACGCTGGCGGTGATGACGATCTGCCCCGGTGCTCCGGCCTGGTGGATGCGCGCCGCGATGTTGACGCCGTCGCCTTGCAGGATGCCGTCGTCGTCGATCAGGTCGTCGACGTTGATGCCGACCCGCAGGTGCAGTGCAAAAGGATCGGCCTTGTCCTGCAGCGCGTGCTGCACCCGCTGGATCTGGGTGGCCCACTGCACCGCATTGACGGCGCTGGCGAACTCGATCAGCACCGCGTCGCCGGCGATTTCGGCCACGCGCCCACCATGCTGCAGCATGAGCGGTTCCATCACCTTGGTGCGCAGGTTCTTCCAGCGGCGAACGGTTTCGGCGTCGTTCATCGCGATCAGGCGCGAATAGCCCGCCACGTCGGCGAATACCACCGCCGCCAGGCGGCGCCGGATCGAAGGCGGCTCTTCAGCCATGTCGGGAGTGACTGCGGCCGTATCGTTCATCTTGTGGTCGGCGATGCCGGAGGTTGGACCGGCATGCGACAGTATGGTCACTGGGGCTGTGGCGCACAAGGTGGCTCGCCCGCGGCGATCGAATAACATTTGGGCGATGCCGTACACCGTAGCCGTTCGCACCTTGTGCGAGTTCACCGCCAAGCGCGGCGACCTGGACCTGCGGTTCACCCCGTCGCCGAGCGCGCAGGAAGGCATGGCGGGCCACCAGCTGGTGGCCGCCCGCCGCGGGCCCCACTACGAAACCGAGATCAGCCTGCGCGGCGCGTTCGAACAGCTCGCCGTGCGCGGCCGTGCCGACGGCTACGACCCGCTGCTGAACCGCCTCGAGGAGGTCAAGACGCATCGTGGCGACCTCGCCCGGCAACCGGCCAACCATCGCCACCTGCACTGGGCGCAGGCCAGGGTGTACGGCTGGCTCTTGTGTGACGCGCGCAACCTCGCGCAGCTCGACGTGGCGCTGGTGTACTTCGACATCGCCACGCAGCAGGAGACCGTGTTCGTCGAAAGCTGCTCGGCCGAGTCGCTGCGGCAGTTCTTCGAAGCAAGTTGCCGCGAATTCCAGGCATGGGCCGGGCAGGAGCTGGCACACCGCAACAGCCGGGACGAGGCGCTCGCCACCCTGGCCTTTCCGCATCCGGCATTCCGCACCGGCCAGCGCGAACTCGCCGCATCGGTCTACAAGGGCGCCGCCAGCGGCCGCTGCCTGCTGGCGCAGGCGCCGACCGGCATCGGCAAGACGGCGGCAACGGTGTTCGCGATGCTCAAGGCAGCCAAGCCGCAGGCGCTCGACAAGGTGTTCTACCTCACGGCCAAGTCGACCGGCCGGCGGATGGCGCTGGATGCCGCTGGCCTGATGGCCGGCGGCCGGCCGGCGTTTCCCTTGCGGGTGGTTGAGCTGACCGCGCGGGACAAGGCGTGCGAGCACCCCGACAAGGCCTGCCACGGTGACGCCTGCCCGCTCGCCCGGGGCTTCTACGATCGCTTGCCCGCGGCCCGCAGCGAAGCGCTGGCCTCGCGCTTCATGGACGCCCCCGCACTGCGCGCGGTGGCCCGGCAGCACCAGGTCTGCCCCTACTACCTGGGCCAGGAGGTGACGCGCTGGGCCGACCTGGTGGTCGGCGACTACAACTACTACTTCGACGGCAGTGCGATGCTGCACGCGATGACCGCCAGCCACGAGTGGCGGGTCGGCGTGCTGGCGGACGAAGCGCACAACCTGGTGGAGCGGGCGCGCGCGATGTACTCGGCATCGCTGGGCCAGGCCGCGCTGCGGGGCGTGCGATCGGCGGCGCCGGCGCCGATACGGGCGGCGCTCGACAGGATCAACCGCGGCTGGACCGGCTTGCGCAAGGCGCATGCCGAGGCAACGCTCGACGCCTTGCCCAGCGCCTTCACGACCGCCCTCAAGCAGGCGTGCAGCGCGATGGAAAGCCATTTCGCCGAGGCGACCGCGGGCGCCATCGATGGGCCCATGCAGCAGGCCTACTTCGAGATCCTGGCGTTCCAGCGGCTGGCCGAATCGTTCGGACCGCACTCGGTGCTCGAGTTCGCCGACGAGGCCAGCGCGTTCGGCAAACCGGCGGCATCGGTGCGCATCCAGAATTTGATCCCGGCGCCTTTCCTGAAGCCGCGCTTCGCCGCTGCCCGCACTGTCACCCTCTTTTCCGCCACGCTCAGCCCGCCGCGCTTCTACATGGACATGCTGGGACTGCCGGAGAACACCGCCTGGATCGACGTCGAGTCCCCCTTCAGCGCCGAGCAGCTGACGGTGCAGCTCGTGCGCAGCATCTCCACGCGCTTTCCCGACCGGCAACGGTCGGCCGCACCGATCGCCCGGCTGATCGCACGGCAGTTCCGGGCGCAGCAGGGCAACTACCTCGCCTTCTTCAGCAGCTTCGATTACCTGGACCTGGTCGCGGCCGAATTCCAGCGCCAGCATCCCGGCGTTCCGACGTGGACGCAGGCGCGCGGCATGGACGAGGGCCGCCGCCAGCAATTCCTGGAGCGCTTCGTGCCCGGCGGCGCGGGCGTCGGCTTCGCGGTGCTGGGCGGCAGCTTCGGCGAAGGCATAGACCTGCGCGGCGATCGCCTGGTCGGCGCCTTCGTCGCCACGCTGGGGCTGCCGCAAGTCAACCCCAGGAACGAGCAGCTCAAGGCGCGCCTGGAGGGTGTCTTCGGCGCCGGCTACGACTACACCTATCTCTACCCCGGCATCCAGAAAGTGGTGCAGGCCGCCGGCCGCGTGATCCGCACGCAGGAGGACAAGGGCATCGTCTACCTGATCGACGATCGCTTCGGCCGAGCCGCGGTGCGCGAGCTGCTGCCGGCCTGGTGGCGCATCACTGCGGCCGAGCCGGCGCCGGCCTAGCGGCATTTGCCGACGGGCGAGCGCGCAGGCGGGCCCACCGGGCAACTGGACCGGGCCGGGGGCGGGGGAGAATGGGGCCTCCAGCCCCCGACCGCCTGACCATGCCCGAGACGACCGCACTCAACGCCACCTACAAGCTCTATCCCTCCCCGCGCAGTGCGACGCGGCAGATCTTCGAGCACGAGGTCTTCGTGCCGCATGCCTACGCCCTGGTGGATCCGCCGAGCTACGACCCCAAGGGCCGCTGGAGCCTGTTCGCCGCGCACCGGCTGGCCGACGGCAAGAACGGCCAGTTGGTGACCTTCGAGCTGGAAGCCGACGCCGTCCGCTTCAAGGCGCGCTTCGTCGCCGACTGAGCCGATGGTCATCGACCTGGTCGACGGCACCTACGAGCTGTTCCGGCATTTCTACGGCCTGCGCCGTTTCACCAAGGACAAGGACCGGCCGCTGGGCGGCGTGGTCGGCGTCCTGAACAGCGTGCTGGAGATGCTGGAGCGCGGCACCACGCATGTCGGCGTGGCGACCGATCACGTCGTCGAGTCCTTTCGCAACCGGCTCTGGGCCGGCTACAAGACCGGGGAGGGAATGGAGCCGGCACTGCTGGCGCAATTCCATCCGCTGGAGGAAGCGCTGGCCGCGATGGGCGTGGTGGTCTGGCCGATGATCGAACTGGAGGCCGACGACGCGCTGGCCTCCGCTGCGCACCTGGCGCAACAGGATGCGAGGGTCGAGAAGGTGCTGATCTGGACGCCGGACAAGGACCTGGCGCAATG
>JAQGMY010000386.1 GCA_028292105.1 Ramlibacter sp. | reverse complement strand
CCTACACGATCGAGCTGACCGGCAACAAGGGCAAGCTCGACGCGTTCATCGACTCCATCGACCGCAGCGCCATCCTCGAGACCGTACGCACCGGCGGCTCCGGCATCGGTCGCGGTGAACGCATCCTCAAAGTTTAACCAGCCACCAACGAAAACATCTTAGGAAGATCATGAAAGTTTTTTACGACAAAGACTGCGACCTGTCCCTCATCAAGGGCAAGAATGTCGCCATCATCGGTTACGGCTCGCAGGGCCACGCCCATGCGCAAAACCTCAACGACTCCGGCTGCAAGGTCACCGTCGGCCTGAGCCGCGGCGGCGCTTCCTGGAACAAGGTCCAGGCCGCCGGCCTGAACGTGGCTGAAGTGGACGAGGCAGTCAAGGCCGCCGACGTCATCATGATCCTGCTGCCGGACGAGAACATCGCCCAGGTCTACAACGAAAACGTCGCGCCCAACGCCAAGCAGGGCGCGGTGCTGGCCTTCGCCCACGGCTTCAATGTGCACTACGGCCAGGTCGTGCCGCGCGCCGACCTCGACGTCATCATGATCGCACCGAAGGCCCCGGGCCACACCGTGCGCGGCACCTACGCCCAGGGTGGCGGCGTGCCGCACCTGGTAGCCGTGTACCAGAACGTCTCGGGCGCGGCGCGCGACATCGCGCTGTCGTACGCGATGGCCAATGGTGGTGGCCGTGCCGGCATCATCGAGACCAATTTCCGTGAAGAGACCGAAACCGACCTGTTCGGCGAGCAGGCCGTGCTGTGCGGCGGTACTGTCGAGCTGATCAAGGCTGGCTTCGAGACGCTGGTGGAAGCCGGCTACGCGCCCGAGATGGCCTACTTCGAGTGCCTGCACGAGCTCAAGCTGATCGTCGACCTGATCTACGAAGGCGGCATCGCGAACATGAACTACTCGATCTCCAACAACGCGGAGTACGGCGAGTACGTCACGGGCCCGCGCATCATCACCGACGAGACCAAGAAGGTGATGAAGCAGGTGCTGAAGGACATCCAGACCGGCGAATACGCCAAGAACTTCATCCTCGAGAACCGCGCCGGCGCCCCGACGCTGCAGTCGCGCCGTCGCCTGAACGCCGAGAGCTCGATCGAAGTGGTGGGCGAGCAGCTGCGCGCGATGATGCCCTGGATCAAGAAGAACAAGCTGGTCGACCAGACGCGCAACTGACCTCGCATCGCGGCCGCAAGGCCGCTCGCGAGGTCATCCCCGCGCAGGCGCGGATCCAGAGCTTCGAAGAATGCCCGCACCCGCGGGCATTTCTTTGGGCCCTCCGGATTCCCGCCTCCGCGCAATGACGGGCGCGGCCCTTGCTCCTCCAGATGGCGACGGCTGGCGCGGCCCAACCCTTACACTTGCGCCATGCACGATGGTCACGATGAAGAGATGCCGGAAGAGGGCGTGGTGGTGCGCAAGCGGCGCAAGGGCATCTACATCCTGCCGAACCTCTTCACCCTTGCCGCCCTGTTCGGCGGCTTCTACGGCATGGTGATGGCCATGAACGGCCGCTTCGACCTGGCGGCCATCGGTGTCTTCAGCGCCATGGTCCTCGACAGCCTGGACGGCCGCGTAGCGCGCATGACCAACACCCAGAGCGCGTTCGGCGAACAGATGGACTCGCTGTCCGACATGGTCTCGTTCGGCGCCGCGCCGGCACTGATCGCCTACGAATGGGCCCTCAAGGGCATCGGGCGCTGGGGCTGGATCGCAGCGTTCGTCTACTGCGCCTGCGCCGCGTTGCGCCTTGCGCGCTTCAACGTCAACACCGGCGTCGTGGACAAGCGCTACTTCCAGGGCCTGCCTTCACCGGCGGCGGCGGCGCTGGTGACCGGCTTCATCTGGATCATGACCGAGCTCGAGGTCAAGCCCTACAGCGTGCCGTGGGTCATGTTCGCGGTGGCGCTGTATGCCGGCCTCACGATGGTCACGAACGTGCCGTTCTACAGCTTCAAGGACATCCAGATGAAGAAGAGCGTGCCCTTTGCCGTGATCGTGCTGATCGCGCTGGGCATCGCCGTCATCAACATCTACCCGCCGGTGGTGCTGTTCGCCATCTTCGTGGTGTACGGCATCTCCGGCTACGTCATCTACGGCTGGCGCAAGTACAAGGGGCAACGCGCCAGCATGATCAGCACGTCCACCGACGAGCCCGAAGAAAGCGGACTGCACCGGTAGGGTGTGCAGCTTGGCTGCGCACCGTGCGGCGACGAGGTCGGGCGAGTTGGGGCAAGAGGTGCGCAGCAAGCTGCACACCCTACGAGAATGCGAAGACCACCTTGCGGTATCGAGGAAAGTCTTGTGATACATTGATGACATGAACCGGATTTCCCTGGCGCTACTGCTACTCCCCCACGGGCGGAGACGGTAGCGCACGCGCATATTCCGGATCACGGCCCGTTTGCACCAGCAGCGGGCCGTTTTTCATTGGGGCTGCCGGTTCACCTTCACCACCTCGAGACCATCATGCCCATGTTGAAGAATCCCGCCAGCAAGTACCGCCCCTTCGCCCCCGTGCGCCTGGCGGACCGCACATGGCCGGACGCCGTGCTGACGAAGCCGCCCGTGTGGTGCAGCGTCGACCTGCGCGACGGCAACCAGGCGCTGATCGAGCCCATGGACATTCCCCGCAAGCTGCGCATGTTCCAGGCGCTGGTGGCGATCGGCTTCAAGGAGATCGAGGTCGGCTTCCCCTCGGCCTCGCAGGTCGAGTTCGAGTTCCTGCGCAAGCTGATCGACGATGACCTGATCCCCGCGGACGTGACCATCCAGGTGCTGACCCAGGCGCGCGAGCCCCTGATCCGCCGCACCTTCGAAGCGCTGCAAGGCGCGCGCCGGGCGATCGTCCACCTGTACAACGCGACGGCGCCCGTGATGCGCAAAGTGGTGCTCGGCCTCGATGAAGACGGCATCGTGGAGCTCGCGACTTCGCAGGCTCGCCTGTTCAAGGAACTGGCCGCCGAACAACCGGGGACCCAGTGGGTCTTCCAGTACTCGCCGGAGATGTTCTCGGGAACCGAGCTCACTTTCGCCAAGCGCGTGGTCGATGCAGTCACGCAGGTCTGGGAGCCGACGCCCCAGCACAAGTGCATCGTCAACCTGCCGTCCACCGTGGAGCACTCCACGCCCAACATCTTCGCCGACATGATCGAGTGGATGCACCGCCACCTGGCGCGCCGCGACAGCATCGTGCTGTCGGTGCACCCGCACAACGACCGCGGCACCGGCACCGCGGCCGGCGAGTTCGCCGTGATGGCGGGCGCCGACCGGCTGGAAGGCTGCCTCTTCGGCAACGGCGAGCGCACCGGCAACCTCGACCTGGTGAACGTCGCACTGAACCTCTACAGCCAGGGCGTGGACCCCGGGCTCGACTTCTCCGACATCGACGAGATCCGCCGCACGGTGGAGCACTGCAACCAGTTGCCGGTGCATCCGCGCCATCCTTATGTTGGCGACCTGGTCTACACCTCCTTTTCCGGCTCGCACCAGGACGCGATCAAGAAGGCCTTCGCGGCGCGCAAGGAAGGCGACCTCTGGGACATGCCTTACCTGCCGCTGGACCCCAAGGACCTGGGGCGCAGCTACGAGGCCGTGATCCGCGTCAACAGCCAGTCCGGCAAGGGGGGCATCTCCTACCTGCTCGAGTCCGAGTACGGGCTCGAACTGCCGCGGCGCCTGCAGATCGAGTTCAGCCAGGCGGTGCAGGCCGTGATGGATGCCGGCGGCAAGGAACTGAGCGCACAGGATCTCTGGTCGCTGTTCGAGCGCGAATACCGCCTGGGCCAGGCCTCCGTGGCGCACCAGGTGCTGGAAACCGGTGCCGGCACCGCCGGCGAGCGGGTCACGCTCACCGCGGACGTGCAGCTGGGCGAGCAGCTGCTGGCGGTGCGCGGCGCCGGCAATGGCCCCATCGATGCCTTCGTCGAGGGCCTGGGCCAGACCATCGGCCAGACCATCCGCGTGCTCGACTACCATGAGCACGCCATCGCGTCCGGCGCCGACGCCCGCGCCGTGGCCTACCTGGAACTGCGGGTCGGCGAGCGCACGGTCTTCGGCGTCGGCATGGACGCGAACATCGTGTCCGCCTCGCTCAAGGCCATCGTCTCGGGCCTGCAGCGCGCCGGCCTGGCCACCGAACACAAGGAGCCGACATGGCAGACCAGCTGATCATCTTCGACACCACCTTGCGCGACGGCGAACAGTCGCCCGGCGCATCCATGACCAGGGACGAGAAGCTGCGCATCGCGCGCCAGCTCGAGCGCCTGAAAGTCGACGTGATCGAGGCCGGCTTTCCCGCCAGCTCCAACGGCGACTTCGAAGCCGTGCAGGCGATCGCCCGGGCCATCAAGGACGCGACGGTCTGCGGCCTGTCACGCGCCAACGACCGCGATATCTCGCGTGCCGCCGAGGCATTGAAGGACGCCGCCCGCGCGCGCATCCACACCTTCATCGCCACCTCGCCGCTGCACATGGAAAAGAAGCTGCGGATGACCCCGGAGCAGGTGCTGGAACAGGCGAAGCAGTCGGTGCGCTTCGCCCGCAACCTGTGCGGCGACGTCGAGTTTTCGCCGGAGGACGGCTACCGCAGCGAGCTCGATTTCCTCTGCCGGGTGCTGGAGACGGTGATCGCCGAGGGCGCCACCACCATCAATGTGCCCGACACGGTGGGCTACGCCGTGCCCGAGCTGTACGGCGAGTTCATCCGCACGCTGCGCGAGCGCGTGCCCAACTCGGACCGGGCGATCTGGTCGGTCCACTGCCACAACGACCTCGGCATGGCGGTGGCCAACTCGCTGGCCGGCGTCAAGATCGGCGGCGCCCGCCAGGTCGAATGCACCATCAACGGTCTCGGGGAGCGTGCCGGCAACTGCTCGCTGGAAGAGGTGGTGATGGCCGTGAAGACCCGCAAGGACTATTTCGGCCTCGAGGTGAACATCGACACCAGGCACATCGTTGCCGCCAGCCGCATGGTCAGCCAGACCACCGGCTTCGTGGTGCAGCCGAACAAGGCCGTGGTCGGCGCGAACGCCTTCGCCCATGCCAGCGGCATCCACCAGGACGGCGTGCTGAAGGCCCGCGACTCCTACGAGATCATGCGGGCCGAGGACGTGGGCTGGAGCTCCAACAAGATGGTGCTGGGCAAGCTGTCGGGGCGCAACGCCTTCAAGCAGCGCCTGCAGGAACTGGGCGTGCAGCTCGAGAGCGAGGGCGAGGCCAATGCGGCCTTCGCCAAGTTCAAGGAACTGGCCGACCGCAAGAGCGAGATCCTGGACGAGGACATCCGCGCGCTGGTGAGCGAC
>JAQGMY010000368.1 GCA_028292105.1 Ramlibacter sp. | reverse complement strand
GGCGCTGCGCGGGGCCGACGCGGAAACCTGCCGGCAGCTGGGTGCCGAAACCCAGAAGCTGCGCGAGGCCGCGCGCGCCGCGCGCCACGCCTCGCTCCAGCTGCTGGCGCACAAGCGGGCCTGAGCGGCCATTGCCCAGGACTCTCGATGAACCAACCAGAACATCCATGAACGTTATCGAGAGCCCACCCCAGCCCCCCATGGCGGCCGCTACGCAACGAAGGATCGAGGAAGCCCTGCGCGCCGGTACCTGGAGGCCCGTCATGGACCTGGGCCGCGCCCTGCTCGAGCTGGGCCTGCTCGGCCCGAAGGAGCTGGCGCGCCTTGCGCGGCAGGAACCCCGGCTGCTGGGGCCGCATTGCGGCGAACTGGTGACCCGGGGCTGGCTCACGCACCAGGCGCTGGCGCGCGCCCTGGGTCGCATGACCGGATGGCCGCACGTGCAGGAAGTGAACCTGGAGCTGGCGCCGGCCGCGTTCCTGCGGATGCTGCTGGCGCCACCGGGCACCGGCAAGCCACCGCCGCCCGCGCGCAGCCTGGCAGAGGTGGCCGACAGCCTGGGCAGGCTGCGTGGCACTCCCATCGTCACGCTGGCCCAGGCCCTGGGCAGTCTGGGCCTGATCGCGCCCGAGATGCTGCACCGGATCACGGAACAAGAACCCGCATTGCTGCGTGACGGTCACCGTGAACTGGTCCGACGAGCCCTTCTCACCCCCGACGAACTGGGACGCGCGCTCGCCCTGGCGGCGGGACTGCCGGAGGTGGACCCGGCCCAATTCGAGCTCGCCGGCGACGCCTTCAAGGCCTTGCCGCCGAACCAGGCGCGCGAGCGGGAGGTGCTGCCGCTCGGTGTTCATGAAGAGGTCCTGTACGTGGCCAGCGGCACACCGACCGACGAGGATCAGCGGCGCTCGCTCGGCTCCGCGACGAGTTCGACCGTGCTGATGGTGTGGGCGTCCACGGACGCCATCCTGGCCCGCCTCGACCGGGAAGAGAAGGCTGCCGCCGACGACGCGGCCCGCCCGGCAACCATCGAATGGGCGCCGTCGAAGCGGCCGGACGATCGCGGCGATGACCTCGGCACCCGCGTGCAGGACCTCGTCGCGCAGGCCTCGACGGAGGTCGATTCGGTGCAGGACGCCACCTCGCCCGAAGCGCTCGGCGACCGTTCCGGCATGGCCCGCCTGGTCCGCCGGATCGTGCAGGAGGCGCAGGCCCGGGGCGCCTCGGACATCCACATCGAATGCAGCGCCGCGCCCGAGGACACGCTGGTGCGCCTGCGCATCGACGGTGAGATGCATCCGTACCTGGGCCTGCCTTACCGGCTCCGCCCCGCGCTCGTCTCGCGGATCAAGATCATGGCGCGGCTCGACATATCGGAGCGGCGCCGGCCGCAGGACGGCAAGATCGATTTCGCCCGGTTCGGTGGGGACCGGCTCAAACTCCGGGTCGCGGTGGTGCCGACGCACGATGGGCTGGAAAACGTGGTGCTGCGCCTGCTCGGCTCCTGCGAGCCGCTGCCGCTGTCCCAACTGGGCTTGCAGCCGCGCGACGAAACGGCCATTGCCCGCCTGTCGCGACGCTCCTATGGCCTGGTGCTGGCCGCCGGGCCGACCGGGTCGGGCAAGACGACGACGCTCCACTCGATGCTGATGCAGGTGAACACGCCGGAGCGCAAGATCTGGACGGCCGAAGACCCCATCGAGATCACGCAGCCGGGCCTGAACCAGGTACAGGTGAACGCGAGCATCGGCTTCAGTTTTGCCGCGGCACTGCGCAGCTTCCTGCGCGCCGACCCTGACGTGATCATGATCGGCGAGATCCGCGATCCCGAAACGGCCAGGATCGCCATGGAGGCGTCGCTGACCGGCCACCTGGTGCTTTCCACCCTGCACACCAACAGCGCCGCCGAAAGCGTGGCGCGCCTGCTGGAGCTGGGGCTCGACCCGCTGAACTTTGCCGACTCGCTGCTCGGTGTCGTGGCGCAACGCCTGGTCCGCGGCCTGTGCCCGCATTGCGCGGGCTCGCAGGCACTGGATGGCCCGGGCTTCGAGTCCTTGCTGGCGGAATACGTCGGCAGCTGCGGGATCCCGCGGGACATCGCGATCCAGAGACTGCTGGCCGCAGCCGGCGTCGATGCCGTCGCGGACTTGCGCATCGGAGTCGCCACGGGCTGCCCCAAATGCCAGGGCAAGGGGTATCTGGGGCGGCTGGGCATCTACGAAATCCTGGAGAGCACCCCCGAGCTGCGCGAACTCGTCCAGCACCGGGCCCGTTCTTCCGCCATCTTCGACGAGGCCATCGCCTCCGGAATGCGCAGCCTGCGGCAGGATGCGATCGAGAAAGTGGTCCAGGGAAAGATCGACCTCGTCCAGGCACGCATGGCCTTCACCTGACGCGCTTGGACGTTGCAACCAAGCGCCGCCGCGTGACCCAGATCAAGTGGGTTCGCGCCGGCGGTCACGACAATTCCAGCCATCGGGCGCCTCGTGCGCCTGCTTTTTTCCTGGAGAAATCATGCTGAAAGACAAGGTCGCCATCGTCACCGGAGCGGGTTCCGGTATTGGCCGCGCCATCGCGCTTGCGTATGCGCGCGCAGGCGCCAAGGTGGTGGTG